>JAFTRT010000218.1 GCA_017462145.1 Clostridia bacterium | reverse complement strand
TAGAGGTATACGTGAAGGGTCCCGGATCCGGACGTGAGTCGGCAATCCGCGCACTGGAGACGGTTGGTCTTTCGATCACCATGATCAAGGACGTAACGACCGTTCCCCACAACGGCTGCAGACCCCCGAAGCGCAGACGCGTTTAATCAAAAACAGGAGGTAACAGAAGATGGCAAGATATACTGGTCCCGTATGTAAGCTTTGCCGCAGAGAAGGAACCAAGCTGTTCCTGAAGGGCGACAGATGCACCTCCGGCAAGTGCGCACTGGATCGCAGATCCACCGCTCCCGGACAGCACGGCGCAGCGAACAAGAAGCAGAGAGAGTATGGTATGCAGCTTCGCGAGAAGCAGAAGACCAAGAGATACTACGGCGTTCTCGAGAAGCAGTTTAAGAACTACTTCGTAGAGGCAGACCGCAAGGAAGGTATGACAGGTGCGAACCTGCTGACCCTCATTGAGCGTCGTTTGGATAATGTTGTTTACAGAATGGGCATGGCTGAAAGCCGCAAGGAAGCTCGCCAGCTGGTTCTGCACGAGCATTTTGAGCTGAACGGCAAGAAGGTGAACATTCCTTCCATCATCGTAAGAGCCGGCGACGAGGTGAAGGTTCGCGAGAACTTCCGCTCTTCTGCAAAGTGCAAGGCTTTGGTTGAGGCTCTGGACAGCAAGATCGCTCCCAAGTGGCTGGCAGTTGACAAGGCAGGACTGAGCGCAAAGGTTGTAGCTCTTCCCGCAAGAGACGACATCGACTTTGAGTTCAACGAGCAGCTGATCGTCGAGCTTTACTCCAAGTAATTTACGTCCTTCTTATGCGGCGAAAGCGGCATAAGAACGGCGTCTCTTGGTGTGGCTCTACGGCGACACCGAGACGCACACGTTGTTTTCTCAACAAAAAAATTTAGGAGGATTATTTGGAATGATCGAGATTGAAAAGCCGAATATCACCACAGTCAACCTGAGTGAAGACGGCACAAACGGTAAATTTATCGTAGAACCTCTCGAGAGAGGCTTCGGCATTACCCTGGGCAACTCCCTTCGCAGAATCATGCTGAGCTCCCTGCCCGGATATGCAGTGACCAATATCAAGATTGACGGTGTGCTCCATGAATTCTCTACCATCCCCGGTGTGAAGGAGGATGTAACCGAGATCGTTTTGAACGTAAAGGGAATCATTGCCAAGCTGCATTGCAATTCCCCCAAGACCGTGATCATCGATGCTGTCGGTGAGTGCGAGGTAACGGCAGGCGATATCAAGGTCGATAGCGATATCGAGATCTTGAATCCCACCCACCACATTGCAACGGTTGGCGAAAACGATCGGTTCTATATGGAACTGACCTTCGACCAGGGAAGAGGATATGTTTCCCAGGAGCGGAACAAGCAGTTGGATGCCCAGATGAGAGGCTCCAATATTTCCGCACCCATCGGCACGATCTTCACCGACTCCATTTATACGCCCGTGTATAACGTGAGCTTCGTGGTGGAGAACACCCGTGTCGGAAACATCACCGATTTTGATAAGCTGACGCTTGAGGTTCAGACCAACGGTACCATTTCCGCAAAAGAAGCGATTTCTTTCGGCGCCAAGATTCTCAACGAGCATCTCAACTTGTTTGTCGATCTTTCGGATGAGGCAAAGAATGTTGAAATCATGGTTGAACGGGAAGAAACCAAAAAGGAAAAGGTTCTTGAGATGACCATTGAGGAGCTTGACATGTCTGTACGTAGCTTCAACTGCTTGAAGCGTGCAGGCATCGACACAGTGGAAGATCTGACGAATCGCACCGAGGAGGACATGATCAAGGTTCGTAACCTCGGAAAGAAGTCGCTGGAAGAAGTGATTCAGAAGCTGCATTCTTTGGGTCTCGACCTGCGTAAGGACGAGGACTGATCCTAAGGATGCAAGTCCCAAGGTTGATTTGGGACAAATTATGATTTGAAATACGGAAAAGGAGGGAAAGACAATGCCCGGAACTAGAAAACTTGGCAGACCTACCGCTCATAGAAATGCAATGCTTCGCGGTATGGTTACCTTACTTTTGGCAAACGGACAGGTAGAGACGACGCTCACCAGAGCAAAGGAAGTCCGTTCTATGGCTGAAAAGATGATTACGCTTGGCAAGAAGAATACGCTTGCAAGCCGCCGCGCTGCACTGGCATATATCACCAAGGAGGAAGTGGTGACCAAGGTGTTCACCGAACTGGCTCCTCTGTATGCAGAGAGAAACGGTGGATATACGCAGATCTACAAAATGGGTCCCCGCAGAGGTGACGGTGCCGAAATGGCCATCGTAAAGCTCATCGACTACGTAAAGCCTTCCGATGCCAAGAAGGATAAGAAGGACAAAAAGGAAGAGAAGAAGGAAGAGAAGACGGCTGAATAAGCTGCTTCCTCTCTCGGACCGATGTCCAAGCACAGAGCCGCAGGCTGTAAAAGCCTGCGGCTCTGTGCGTTTGAGAAGAGACCGGCAAGAATTTTGGTTGGGTCTGAGCCTCTTTTCAAGATGCGCTTGGAAGAAGAAAGAGCGTAACAGTTACAAATAATGCCTTGACTTGCAGGATAAAATGTGATAAAATGATTAGAACATTTTTAAGACTTCAATTTTTGTGCAGGCGGCTCTTGGATTCGGTGACATACACCGAGGAGGGCAGTCTGTAAGAGAGGATGTTATAGGATGAAATATCAGGATCTTGCGCCAAAGCCCAATTTTTCTGAGATCCACTCCGAGATCGGCGGCTTTTGGAAGAAAGAACAAATTTTTGAACAGTCGGTCAACAAGCCCGCTCCCGAGGTGGTCTTTTATGATGGGCCTCCTTTCCCCACGGGCAAGCCGCACCACGGGACGGTTTTGGTCTCCTTTATCAAGGACATGATCGCCCGTTACTGGACCATGCGGGGCTACAGTGTTCCCCGTGTATGGGGCTGGGACTGTCACGGTCTTCCTATTGAGAATCAAGCAGAGACCCTGATGGGAATCACCGACAAGAACGAGATCGAAAACAGCATCGGCATCGATCACTTCAACGAGAAATGCTTTGAGATCGTGTCCAACAACAATGAATCTTGGAGAGAATACATCGACCAGATGGCTCGTTGGGTGGATTATGACAATGCCTACAAGACCATGAATCCCTCCTTTATGGAGAGCGTGATGTGGGCGTTCAAGACCTGCTATGACAAGGGTCTGATCTACAAGGATTACAGAGTCACTCCCTATTGTACCCACTGTGAGACCTCGCTCTCCATTTCGGACACCCGTGAATCCGACTCCACCCGTCCCCGTCAGGATCGCTGGATCGCCGTGAAGTTTAAGACTTCCCTGACCGAGGCCGGCAAGCCGGTGTATTTCTTGGCATGGACCACCACGCCGTGGACTTTGCCCTCCAACCTCTGTCTGGCCGTTGGCGAAAAGCTGACCTATGCCTACGTTGAGGTCGGTGAGGAGATCTACGTGGCGGGTAAGGACACGCTGCCCAACTTTAAGAACGTATTCGGTGCAGAGCCTGTGATCGTCAAGGAGTGCGTGGGTGCTGATCTGTTGGGTCAGCGTTACGAGCCCCTGTTCCCCTATTTTGCAGAGCTTGCGGAGAAGGGGGCGTTCCGTGTGGTATCGGCGGATTACGTCGGTGCGGACGAGGGTGTTGGTATCGTGCATACCGCTCCCGCATTCGGTGAGGACGACTACTGGACCTGCAAGAACAATGGAATTCCGCTGGTCAATCCCGTGGATGCCAAGGGTCGCTTTACCGAGGAGATCACCGACTTTTATCCCTTGCAGGGCGAAAAGACGGTCATCGAGATGAATCCCATTGTCATCCGCTTCCTGTATGAGCAGGGCAAGGCGGTGGCTGACGGTACCATCGAGCATAACTATCCTCACTGCTGGAGATGTAAGCGTCCGTTGATCTACAAGGCCATGGATGCATACTATTTCGATATTGGCAAGATCAAGAACCGTCTCATTGAGACCAATGAGGAGATCAACTGGGTTCCCGAGACCGTCAAGCATGGCCGCTTTGGCAACTGGCTGGAGGGTGCACGGGACTGGAATATTTCCCGTAATCGCTATTGGAGTACCCCCATTCCGATTTGGAACTGTGACAACGAGTCCTGCGGACATCAAGAGGTGTTGGGAAGCGTAGAGGAGATCTACGAGAAGTCGGGCATTCGTTTGACCGACCTGCACCGTCAGTTTATGGATCAGGTCACCTACAAGTGTCCCAAGTGCGGCGGCGCCATGGTTCGCATTCCCGAGGTATTGGACTGCTGGTTTGAGAGCGGAAGCGTGCCCTTTGCACAGAAGCACTATCCCTTTGAAAACAAGGATTGGTTTGAAAGCCATTTCCCCTGTGACTTTATCGTAGAATATACGGGACAGATCCGTTGCTGGTTCTACTATCTCCACGTGCTGTCCGTCGCCCTGTTCGACAAGCCCACCTTTAAGAATTGCGTGGTGCACGGCACCATTTTGGCCAAGGACGGAAAGAAGCTGTCCAAGTCCTCCAAAAACTACACCGACCCCATGGAGCTGATGCAGAAGTTTGGAACCGACTCGCTTCGCCTGTATCTCTATCAGACCAGTGCCATGCTCATCGGGGACTTGATGTTCGACGACAACGGTATTTTGGATTCCTTCCAGCAGCTCATTTTGCCCTACTGGAATGCTTGCAATTTCTTTGTTTCCTATGCCAACATTGACGGTTTCCGAGGAGATCCTGTCAAGTGCCCCGAAAGCGACAATCAGCTTGACAAGTGGGTACTGGCGAAGCTTTACACCACCGAGAAGACCATCAGCGCCCACATGGAGGCCTATCAGATCGACCGCTACGTGGACAGCCTGTTGGAGCTGGTGGACGGCGTGACCAACTGGTACATCCGCCGTTCCAGAAGACGCTTCTGGGCATCGGGTATGACCGAGGACAAGAAGAACGCTTATGAGACTCTGTACTATGTGCTGGTGAACACGGCCAAGCTCTTTGCTCCCGTTGCACCCATTTTGGCAGAGAAGATCTACAAGCTGTTGACCGATGAGCTGTCGGTTCATTTGGCCGATTGGCCCGAGATCCCCGAGCAGTATCGGAACGACGAGCTGGTGGAGAGCGTGGCGTTGGTTCAGGATGCCATCACGCTGGCACGTTCCATTCGAAATAAGAACCGTGTGAAGAACAGACAGCCGCTCAGCTCCATGCAGCTGGCGATGTCCGATCGCACCAAGCTGTCGTGCATCCGTGAGTTTACCGACGTGATCGCCGATGAGCTGAACGTGAAGAGCGTGACCTTGATTGACGATGTGGAGAACATTGCCAAGATTGTTTACGCACCCAACTTCAACGAGATCCGTGCACGCTATCCCAACCGCATTTCCGATTTGGTCAGAGCGGTCAAGACGGGGCAGTTCCGCATGGCGGAGGATGCCGCTTACGTGACTGTGAACGGGGCAGAGGAGGCCTTTGATCCTGCTATTATTTTGGTTTCTTATATCGCCAAGGACGGCTTGTTCGTGGCCAGCCAAAAGCAGATGATCGTTTCTCTGGATTTGACCATTACCGACGAGCTTCGGGCTGAAGGTATCGCCCGTGAGATCGTTCGTAATATTCAGGATGCCCGTAAGCAGATCGGCTGTGCCATTACCGATCGGATCCGTATTTGCGTGACCGAGGGTGAGGCTCCTGCCGATTGGCTGGATTTCATTTGCGGTGAAACCCTCGCCGAGCTTGGCTCGGTGGAAACCCCCGATACGGTTGTCGAGATCGCCGGTGATGCCGGTAAGATCGCCATTGCAATCGGTCGGATTGGTTGATGCTTGAGGGATGCGATTTTTTGAGGGGCTTTTCTTTCAAGAAAAGCCCCTCAAACTCCCAAAAGAACGACACAAAAAAGAATAGCGCCCTACGTTTTGTGTAGCGACCTCTGCCGCATAAAGCGTAGGGCGCAAAAACATTTTTGTGCAGTTCTTTGAAGGTTTGGAAACTTTCTTGAAAGAAAGTTTCCAAGAAAAACACGTCAATCACTCTCCTCGGATGATGTCACGCAAGGCGAAGGCCAAGTGGTCCACGCAGGAGATCTGATTAAAGCAACCAAAGGATGCTCGCACGGCGCCATCGGGAGGGGTCCCCAAGGTTTGGTGGGCCAAGGGAGCGCAATGGAAGCCGCTCCGCACGCAGATCTGCCTACGGTTCAGTTCCTCGGCCACACGGTCACAGGACAGGTTATTCACCGAAAACAGGAGCGTTGCGCCCTCATAGCGTGCTCCGTACAGGGTAATGCCCTTGGTATTGCCCAACAGTTCTCTGGCACGTCGGAACAGGGTACGCTCGTGCTGTGCAATGGTTTCCACGCCCCGTTCGGTCACAAAGCGAATCCCCTCGGAAAGTCCTGCGATGGCAGGGAGGGGGAGGGTACCTGCCTCGTAACGCTCGGGAGGAAGCGGAGGCATCTGCTGTTCCAAAGAATTGACACCGCTTCCCCCCTCCAAGAGGGTAGTCGGCAAAAGCCCTTGCCGCAGAACGGCAAAGCCACAGCCGGAGGGTCCCATCAACCCTTTATGTCCCGGTGCGCAGAGGGCATCGATTTTCATGTCTCGCATCGACAGCTTACACCGTCCCACCGATTGTGCACCGTCCACCACCAAAAGGAGGCCGTGTCGGTGACAAAAATCGCCGATCTCGGTGAGGGGGAGGGTGGCGGCACACAGATTGGAGGTATGTGCCAGTACGACCATACGGGTATTGGGGCGCATCCGTTTGGCGATGTTGGCACAGATTCGCCAAGGCGTCCGCCCTGTCTCACCCGTCATGGTACGAAAAATGTCGTATTCGATCTGTCCGTTTGCTGCCAGCTTGCAGATGGGGCGGTAGGTTGCGTTGTGCTCCATATCCGACAGGATCACATGATCGCCCTGTCGCAAGAGGCCTTTGATGATCAGATTGAGTGCGTGGGTGGTATTCATGGTAAAGATCACGTTGGCAGGGTCCTCCGCATCCAACAGCTCGGCGATCTGTGTGCGGCATTCAAATACCTTTTTGGCCGCCGCCAGGGAAAGGCTGTGGGCCCCCCGCCCCGGATTTCCACCGTATCGGGTCAGGGAGCGGAGAACCTCTTCTGTCACTGCCCGAGGCTTTGGAAAGGACGTAGCGGCGTGATCCAGATAAATTAAGTCCCGGTCCATTGCTTTACCGAAATATGAGCAGCCGACAGGACGGCTTTTACGTTTTGCTCCTGCGGACAGAAAAATCGAACGCCGTAGATACAGCCTCGACCTGCCCGCGGCGGCTCGGCCTTAACCACTTCGGAGGGAATGGCGGCGTGTGCCAAGGCTTGCTGTGCTTTTAAGGCGTAGGTCATGGAGCCAACGGTGGCGATGCAGTCCGTTTTCCGTTCTTTCATTGCATCCACCTCCTTCCTTCTTTATGATATGCCGCATGGCTTTGGGATGTGCCAACCCTCCGAATGCCTTTGTGCAAAGTGTCAAAATTTGCAGAAAAAGGGGAAAGAATGGGCGAAAATCTGTTGACAATGTGATGGGAATGTGTTACAATAGGCGTAGAGGTTTTTTTCCTCAGGGTACAGAAATAAAAAGAAACGAAGGAGAACAAACATGAAGAAAATTCTTTCCCTCGTCCTCGTACTGGCAATGCTGGCCACCACTGCTGTGATGTTCAGCTCTTGTAACAGCGGCGATGACGAATTCAAGCTGGGCGTAATCCTGTTGCACGATGAGAAGTCCACCTATGACTTGAACTTCATTGAGGCTGTGAACAAGGCAGCTGCTGATTTGGGTCTGACCGAGGATCAGGTTGTATTCAAGAAGAACATTGAAGAGTCCAATGATTGCTACGATGCCGCTTGCGATCTGGTTGATCAGGGATGCGATGTCATTTTTGCAGACAGCTTCGGACATGAGTCCTACCTGTTAAAGGCTGCCAAGGAATTCCCCGAGGTACAGTTCTGCCATGCAACCGGTACCATGGCTCACACCGAGAATCTGGACAACTTCCACAATGCATTTGCATCTATTTATGAGGGCAGATACCTGGCAGGCGTTGCCGCAGGCATGAAGCTGAATCAGATGATCGCAGACGGTGATATCACCGCAGAGGAGGCAAAGATCGGTTACGTTGGTGCCTTTACCTTTGCTGAAGTTATTTCCGGATACACTTCGTTCTATCTTGGTGCCAAGTCCATCTGCCCCTCGGTTACCATGGAGGTACAGTTTACCGGTAGCTGGTACGATGAAGTAGAAGAAAAGAATGCCGCTAACGCTCTGATTCAGAGAAATTGCGTTCTGATCAGCCAGCACGCAGACTCCATGGGCGCTCCCTCCGCTTGCGAGGAAAAGAATGTTCCCAACGTTTCCTATAACGGAAGCACCATCGCAACCTGCGAGAACACCTTTATCGTGTCCTCTAAGATCGACTGGACTCCCTACTTTAAGCTGATCTGCGAGAAGGCTCAAAAGGGCGAGGCCATTCCCGTTGACTACACCGGAACCATTTCCACCGGTTCGGTTGCTCTGACCGACGTGAACGGAAAGGTTGCTGCTCCTGACACGCAGACTAAGATCGACGAGGTTAAGGCAAAGCTGATTGCAGGCGATATCAAGGTGTTTGACACTGATACCTTCACCGTTACCGTTGTAACCGAGGGTGACAATAAGAAGAACCTGAACGCAACCGTTGATGAGAACGGTAAGTTGACCGGATACATGGCAGACGTGGATACCGATGCCGCCTTCACTGGCGACACTCAGGTCGTTTCCGACGGTTATTTCCACGAGTCTGAAAAGCGCGCCGCTCCTTACTTTGATGTTCAGATCGACGGCATCACGCTGTTGAACGCAAAGTTCTGATCGAACCGTGATGAGATTGTGAGGCGGAGCCTTGGCTCCGCCTCGCTTTGATTCAAACCTATCTCTACGGGAGGAAACAAAGTGAGCAAACCGATCGCATTGGAGCTGAAAAAGGTCTCCAAACATTTTGGCCCCGTTATGGCCAACAAAGACGTGGATCTGACTGTGTATCAGGGAGAGATCCTTGCCATTCTCGGTGAGAACGGCTGCGGCAAGACCACGTTGATGAATATGATTGCGGGGATTTATTATCCCGATGCAGGCGAGATCTTTGTGGACGGTCACCCTGCTTCGATTCAATCGCCCAAGGATGCTTTTCGGTATAAGATCGGAATGATCCATCAGCATTTTAAGCTGGTGGAGGTCTTTTCTGCCGCCGAAAATATTGTGTTGGGTATTAACGATGGAAAAAAATACAGCTTGAAGGCGGTCAACGACAAGGTCTTTGCGCTGTGTGAAAAATATGGTTTCCATATCGACCCGAGAAAAAAGATCTACGAGATGTCGGTATCGGAAAAACAAACGGTTGAGATTCTGAAGGTGTTGTACCGAGGTGCGGATATTCTGATTTTGGATGAGCCCACGGCGGTACTGACCCCTCAAGAGACCGAAAAGCTCTTTGCGGTGCTTCGCCGTATGAGAGATGACGGAAAATCGATTTTGATCATTACCCACAAGCTTCACGAGGTGTTGTCTCTGTCCGACCGAGTGGCCGTCCTTCGCAAGGGTGAGCACATTGCTACGGTCAAGACCGCCGAAACCTCTGAGGCTGAGCTGACCGAAATGATGGTAGGCAAAAAGGTGGATCTGAACATTGACCGTCCCGAGCCTGAAAATGTTACCGAGCGACTGACGGTAGCCGATCTGACCGTTCAGGATGAGGATGGACGAAACATTTTGGATCACATTTCCTTTACCGCCAACGCAGGCGAAATTTTGGGCATTGCGGGAATTGCCGGCAGTGGACAGAAGGAGCTCTTGGAAGCGATTGCGGGCTTGCAGCACTTGAAAGAGGGAAGCGTGACCTACTATGACCCCGAAACGGGCACTGCCGAGGATCTGCGGGACAAGACGCCCATTCAGATCCGTGATTTGGGTGTTCGGCTTTCCTTTGTGCCCGAGGACCGACTGGGTATGGGTCTGGTGGGCAATATGGATATTGTGGATAACATGATGCTGCGAAGCTACCGAAAAGGACATTCGGTCTTTTTGGATCGAAAGAATCCTCAGGAGCTTGCCGAGAAGATCATTGAAAGCTTGGAGGTCTCTACTCCCGACGTGCACACCCCCGTCAGACGGTTGTCGGGTGGAAACGTGCAAAAGGTTTTGGTAGGCCGTGAGATCGCTGCCGCCCCCACGGTGCTGATGGCGGCGTATCCAGTCCGAGGTTTGGATATCAATGCGTCCTATACCATTTATCATCTGTTGACCGCACAGAAGCAAAAAGGGGTAGCGGTGGTCTTTGTCGGTGAGGATTTGGACGTGCTGTTGGCCTTGTGTGACCGCATTATGGTCATCTGCGGCGGCCGCATTACGGGCATTTTGGATGCCAGAACCGTAACCAAGGAAGAGGTTGGATATTTGATGACAAAGACCGCTTGGAGTGACGACGAGCCTGTTGCATCCAAGGAAGAAAAGGAGGCGTAAGATGTTTCATATCGTCAAACGAGATAAAATTTCTTTTTGGCAAGGCCTCCTGATCCGTGTTTGCGCTGTGGCCATTGCCATTGTGATCTGCCTTTTGTTTGCCTTCTTCTTTGTCAATGTCACACCGATTGACGTGATGAAATCCTTTTTCAAGGGGAATTTCGGATCGGCTCGAAACATTTTCATTTTGCTGAAAAACTTGTCCATTCTGTTGCTGATCGCATTGGCGTTGACACCGGCCTTTCGGATGCGCTTCTGGAACATCGGCGGAGAGGGACAGGTGCTGGTGGGCGCTTTGGCCTCGGTCAGCTGTGCCTATTATTTGGGCGGTAAGATTCCCGAACCGCTTTTGTTGGTTCTGATGCTGGCGGCTTCCTTGTTGGCAGGTGCGGTGTGGGGCTTTTTGCCTGCCCTGTTCAAGGCCATTTGGAATGCCAACGAGACCCTGTTTACGCTGATGATGAACTACGTGGCCACCTGTCTGATCTCCTTTATGCTGGCGGCACAGTTTGCGTCGAATACCAATCAGCTTTCCGAGCTGCCTCACGGCCATTTTAATTTGTTCCCCTTTATCCGTCAGTTTGGCGACGAGATCACGGTCATTGCGATTGCCGCTTTGATCACCGTATTGATGTTTATTTATCTCAATTACAGTAAACAGGGATATGAGATCTCGGTGGTGGGTGAGAGCGAAAATACCGCTCGGTACATCGGTATTAACGTCAAAAAAGTGGTGATCCGCACCATGATCCTGTCGGGTGCGTTGTGCGGCTTGGTGGGCTTCCTCATTGCCGCCGTGTTTGACCATTCGGTTACCATCAATTCTGCGGGAGGATTGGGCTTTACGGCAATCATGGTCTCCTGGCTTGGAAAGTTTAATCCCTTTATCATGGTTGCCATGTCCGCCATTGTTTCGGTGCTGACCACGGGTGCGGGTCGTTTGGTTGACGATCTGTCTTCCCGAGGAATCGGAACGATCGAGCAGGCTTCCATCAGCCCCGATTTCCCCAAGGTTATCGTAGGCATTATTTTGTTCTTTATCGTTGGGTGTGAATTCTTCATTCACTATCAGATCAAATTCAAATCGTCGCAGGGAGGAAAAGATCGTGGCTGATAATTTTTTGGCGTTGTTTTTAGACTTTCTGCTTTGCGCCGTTCCCATTGGCTTTACCTTTTTGTACGGTGCCGCGGGTGAGATCATTGTAGAGAAGGCCGGACACTTGAATTTGGGTATTCCCGGCATCATGTGTATGGGCGGGGCAGGCGGATGCCTTGCGCTTTCCCTGATGTACGGATCCTCCATTCCCCCTGCTCTGGTAGTGATTCTGTCCATTCTCGTTAGCTTCTTGACGGGCGTTCTGATGGGGGGACTGTACGGACTTTTGACCATCACGCTTCGCTCCAATCAAAACGTCACCGGTCTGGTCATGACCATTTTCGGTACGGCCTTGATGTACTTTATTATGGACGGAATTCCCGGAGAGGAATATCTGTATGCGCTCAAATTCTTCCGTGCGCCCTTCCATAATAGCACCAGCTCGCTGCAGTATTGCG
Organism: Clostridia bacterium; assembly: GCA_017462145.1. The sequence continues at coordinate 602 of JAFTRT010000218.1, read as the reverse complement.
GAAGCATGGTGGGCTTGGCGCTGGTGATCGCTGTGGTAGCGGCATGGGTGCTGGCAAGAACCCGTGTGGGATTGAATCTGCGTGCTGTGGGTGAAAACCCCGCCACCGCAGACGCCGTGGGTATCAATGTGACCTTGTATAAATATGTAGCCACGGGAGTTGGCTGCGGTATTGCTGCTTTGGGCGGTCTGTTTTACATCATTGACTGCTCCGGTACCTCCGAGGCTTATAAGACCATTGAGCCGATGGGATGGATCGCAGTGGCATTGGTTATTTTTACCCTGTGGAAGCCTTTGATTACGATTGGCGGTGCCTTTATCTTCGGCGCACTGTATATTTTGAACTCCTATTTGCCCACCCTGTTCCCCGATGTGTTCATTGGAAACGTGGGTCTGGAGCTTTCGCCGTTGCTGAAGATGATCCCCTACGTGGTGACCATTGTGGTGCTGATTGTAACCAGTATTCGAAACAAGAAAGAGAATCAAGCCCCTGCGGGATTGGGCTTGCCCTATTTCCGAGAGGAACGGTAAGCTTTTTCAAAAATCGTGAGCGTTACGTGGTAACGCTCACGATTTTTCGACAAAAAGTCACGGAAACGAGAT
>JAFTRT010000217.1 GCA_017462145.1 Clostridia bacterium | reverse complement strand
GACTGGCTGGACGGAGATGCCGCCGGTATCAAGAGTGCAACCATTATGGTGGAGGGCATCAATGCCTACGGCTATTTGAAGGCCGAAAACGGTGTGCACCGTTTGGTGCGTGTCTCTCCCTTTGACGCCGCCGGCAGACGGCAGACCTCCTTTGCTTCCATTGAGGTCATGCCCGAATTTGACAACATTGACAAGGTGGAGATCCGAGACGAGGATATCGAGGTAACGGCTCACCGCTCCAGCGGTGCAGGCGGTCAGCATATCAACAAGACCGACTCGGCCATCCGAATTCTGCACAAGCCCACGGGAATCGTGGTGGGCTGTCAGACCGAGCGTTCCCAGCTCCAGAACAAGGAAACGGCGATGAAGATGCTCAAGGCAAAGCTGATGGAGATCAAGATTCGGGAGCGGTTGGATACCATTGAGGATATTCAGGGCAACAAGACCAATATTGAATGGGGTGCACAGATCTGCTCCTACGTATTTATGCCCTACACCTTGGCCAAGGACACCCGTACCGGCTTTGAAGACGGAAACATCTCGGCCGTGATGGACGGGGAGATCGACGGCTTTATCAACGCCTATTTGAAGATGAACGCAAAATAATCCGGACGCGAGGATGCGACTTGGGAGAACTTCTTTCGCAGAGGGTCCCCCAAGCTTCTTTCAGAGCCGAACGAAAACAGAAAAAGGAGAGCAAGCATGAAACGGTATGACGTTGCCGTCGTGGGTGGCGGTTTTGCAGGAGTAGCGGCAGCCATTGCCGCCGCAAGAGAGGGAAGTCGGGTACTGATCGTGGAAAAGGGAAACGCCTTGGGCGGTGCGGCTGTCCACGGACTGGTCAATCCTTTTATGCCCTATTCCACCAAAATAGACGGTGTGCCCACCGATTTGAGCGCAGGGATCTTTCAGACCATTTTTGAGCGGCTTGGTCAGCGAGGTGCGTTGAAAAAACGGGCCTTTTTGGAGGAGGAGCTGAAATTTTTGCTCAACGATATGGTGGAGGAGGCAGGGATCGACCTGCTGTTCCACGCCACCATTTTTGAGGTGGCCAAGGAGGGAGAGACGGTCCAGTCGGTTTCGGTTGCCACCAAGAGCGGCGTGATGACGGTGGAGGCAGATTATTTTATCGATGCAACGGGTGATGCACAGCTTGCCTATTTGGCACAGTGCCCCACAGTGTTGGGACGGGAGCCCGATCATCTGTGTCAGCCCATGACCCTCTGCTTCCGTGTGGGGAATGTGGATACCGAGCGGTTTTACGAGAGCAAGGATCGGCTGATGGAGGCCTATCGAAAGGCCTTGGAGGCAGGCGAGCTGATCAATCCCAAAGAGGATATTTTGGTGTTCCGCACGCCAATTCCCAACGTATTGCATTTCAATACCACTCGGGTGGTCAAGATGGATCCCACCTCGGCAGAGGATGTGACCCGTGCCGAGATTTTGGCCCGGAAGCAGGTTCGGGAGGTCTATGAGCTGATGAAGCAGCATGCCGACGGCTTGGAAGATAGCTTTTTGATGATGACGGCGGCGGAGATCGGCGTTCGGGAAAGCCGAATGATCGTGGGGGATTACGTCCTCACCGAGGCCGATTGCCGTGCTTTTACCAAATTTGACGACGGGATTGCCGCTTGTAATTATGATATTGATATCCATAACCCCGAGGGAAGCGGTACCAGTCATTATTACTTCCCCGAGGGTGAGTACTATACCATTCCTTATCGCAGTCTGATTCCCCAAAAGGCGGATAACGTGCTGGTGGCCGGTCGATGTATCTCCTCTGACCACGGGGCGCAGGCTTCGTACCGAATTATGCCTACCGTTTGCTGTATCGGCGAAGCCGCAGGTGCCGCCGTCGGCTTGGCTGCAAAACAACACCTCCCCGTGCGTGACGTGAACGTCTCTGCCCTCCGTCAAACCCTAAAACACAACGGTGCGTTTCTTGGTTGTTGAGAGGATGCAGGGGAGGCGTTTTGAGGGGCTTTTCTTGAAAGAAAAGCCCCTCAAACTCCCCAAAGAACTTCACACAAAAAGATTTTTGCGCCCTACGTTTTGTGTAGCAAAAGTCGCTACGCTCTCCCTAAACGGGTTCTTCCAAAGCCTCCCTGCGGAGGGAGGTGGCACCACGCAAGGAGTGACGGAGGGAGAGTGCGTGAGTATGGAAACTTGATCTTACTTCCTGGTTACGCAGGCTCCTCCACCGCTTTGCGGAGCCCCCTCTCGGAGGGAGCCTTTGGCACAAAAACAGTCTGCGCTGACTTTTTGTTTGTTTTTTGCTTATCGGCAAAGCCTACATGGAACCCCGCCACGACGGCGGGGTTTTCGTTTTACAAAAAGAAACCCGATCGGTTAGCACAGCCCACCTTCGATGGGCTTGTGCAGTGTCCGACGGGTTTCTCCCTTAGAAAGAGCGTAGCGACCTTTGCTACACAAAACGTAGGGCGCTATTCTTTTTTTGTGCAGTTTTTTTGGGAGATTGAGGGTCTTTTCTTTCAAGAAAAGACCCTCAAAAAACCTCTCATTTGTTAATTATCCTTCGACAGGGTAATGACCTGTTCTTTTGCCATTGCGATGAAATCGTCGATGGACATCACGCCGAGGTCGCCGTTTTTACGGGAGCGGACGGCCAAGGTACGGTCATTCATTTCCTTTTCGCCGATGACCAGCATATAGGGGATCTTTTCCAACTGAGCGGAGCGGATCTTATAGCCG
>JAFTRT010000216.1 GCA_017462145.1 Clostridia bacterium | reverse complement strand
GTTCTTTAAGTCAAGCATATAGTGATAGAAGGTAAAGGGACGTCCCTCCTTCTTTCTCTTCAACATCTCGCAAGCCAGCTTCTCATACTGCTCAAACAGCACCGGCAGATCCAACTCGGTCAAGGCGCAGGGGTCATCGGGAGCGCACACCACCGGCTCCATGCTCAGCTCGGTAAAGCCCATGTCCGCCATGTGGAACAGATCCTCTGTAAAATCGGTATTGTGATGGGTAAAGGTTCCCCTCATATAGTATCCCTTGCCGCCCCGTGCTTCCACCAGACGCCGAAACTTGGGCAAAATGGTCTCGTAGCTTCCCCGCCCTGCATAGTCCTTGCGGAAGCGGTCGTGAACCTCCTGTCTGCCGTCCAGGCTGAGCACAACGTTGCTCATCTCCCGATTGGCAAACGCAATCACCTCGTCGTCAATGAGCATCCCGTTGGTGGTCAGCGTAAAGCGGAAATTCTTGTTGTGCTCCTTCTCCACGCTTCTGGCATAAGCCACCAATTGCTTGACCACATCCCAGTTCATGAGAGGCTCGCCGCCAAAGAAGTCCACCTCCAAATTCCGTCTGGTGCCCGAATTGGCAATGAGGAAATCAAAGGCCTGTTTGCCCACCTCAAAGCTCATCAACGCACGGTCGCCCTGATATTTGCCCTGGCTTGCAAAGCAATAGGAGCAGTTGAGGTTGCAGGTGTGCGCCACGTGCAGACAAAGAGCCTTCACCGTGTTGCTGTTGTTTTTGTAGGTTTTCGCCAGATCCTCATAAGGATCCTCGGAAAAGAGCTTTCCTGCCGCCTTCAAGGATGCTACGTCTGACAGACAGTCCCGCACCTCTTCCTCGGTGACCTCAGGCAGATGGGCGTATTTTGCCAACATCGCCGCCACGATCTCGTCTGCCGAGTGGGTCTCGTACATGGCAATGATATCATAAGCCACGTCATCCACCGTATGAACCGAGCCCGAGCAGGTGTCCAGCACGATGGCGTAGCCGTTTTGCTTGAATTGATGTACCATAGTCTCTCCTTCTCTTCGCATACAGAATGGAAAGGGCTGTTGGCAAAGCCCAACAGCCCTTTTTGTTCCGAACCAAATCAGTCGTTCTTGTTCTGATTCTCGCACTGCTGATTGGCAACGCCGCAGGAAGTCTTGCAAGCGGACTGGCAAGAGGTCTGGCATTCGCCGCAGCCGCCGTTCTTCACGGTCTTTGCAACGTCCTTGGTCTCAATGGTATGAATTCTGCTCATAACGAACCTCCGTTTTCTGTTTTCATCCCGTAGGATGGTCATTTCCGATAAGTCATTATAACACGGAGAGCGTGTCTTGTCAAGAGAAATCGAAAAAAATCATTGGATTTCAAAGAAAAGCCACTCCCCCGTCACGGGATGCTCAAAGGCCAATCCCACCGAACGCAGAGCCAACTCCTTGGGGTCGTCTGCTGGTGCGCCGTACGCTCGGTCTCCCACCAGCGGATACCCGCGGGAAGCAAACTGCACCCGAATCTGATGCGTCCGCCCCGTTCGCAGGATCACACGAACCGCCGAGCATGCCTCCGCCTCCAAGATCTTTGTCACCTCGTAGGACAGCACCGCCTCCTTGACTCCCTTTCGCATCCGTCTGACGGGAAAGGATTTGTTGCGGTGGCGGTCATAGAACAGCAGATCTCGCCATTCCCCCTGCCTCTCCTCCAAAATACCGTGAACACGGGCAACGTATTGCTTTTCCACTCGCCGCTCGGCCACGGCACGGGAAAGAGCGGCAGCCGACTGCTCGGTCAAGGCATAGACCATGATCCCCTCGGTTCCCCGATCCAGCCGATGGACAGGGTAGATCTTCACACCGTCCATTCCCTCCTCTGCCAAGCGGCGAGACAGGAAAGCGGGCATGGTGTCCGCCTCTCCCTCGCTCTCCTCCGAGAGAACGCCGGCAGGCTTGACGGCCACCGCCAGCCATCGGTCACGGTACAACAGCTCCATAGAGTCCTCCTCAGATGATCTCGATCCGAATGGTATTGGTGTTGCCCGACTCTCCGGTACGGGAGCCGCCCGTAATCACGATCTTATCGCCCTCCGACAGGTCAAGGGTCTTTTGTGCCATCTTCTTGGCGGTATAGAACAGCACCTCCAAAGAGGGATAGACCTCGCACATCAGGGGGGTCACACCCCAGGAAAGGGCCAGCTGATGATAGTTCTTTTCATTGACCGTCATGCAGATAATATCCACAGGCGAGCGGAATCGGGACACCATACGGGCTGTCATCCCCGACATGGAGCAGATGACGATCGCCTTGGCATCGATATCCATGGACATTCCGCACACCGAGTGAGAGACGGCATCCAGCTCGTTGCGGATGCGGAACTCGGTGGTCAAAAATCTCTTCTTGTATTCCAAATGCTTTTCTGCCTGCTCCGCAATGCGGGACATGGTCTGCACGGTCAGCACGGGGTACTTACCCGCCGCCGTCTCTCCCGACAGCATGATGGCACTGGTGCCGTCAAATACGGCATTGGCTACGTCGGAGATCTCCGCACGGGTGGGACGGGGGTTTTGGATCATAGACTCTAACATCTCGGTGGCGGTGATCACACGCTTGCCCAGCATACGGCACTTGGTGATCAGGTGCTTCTGAATGGCAGGAAGCTCCTCAAAGGGAATCTCCACGCCCATATCGCCCCGTCCGATCATAATCCCGTCGCACTCCGAGCAAATGTCCTCAATGTTCTCAATTCCTGAACGGTTTTCGATCTTGGCAATGATGCCCATATTCTCACAGCCGTTCTGCTTCAAAAAGGTTTTAACGTCCAAAATATCCTGCACACAGGAAACAAAGGAACAGGCAATATAGTCCACATCCTGCTCGATACCGAACAGCAGATCGCTCTTGTCCTGCTCACTCAGATAGACCTGTCGGAGCACCTTGCCGGGAAAGCTCATGCTCTTGCGGTTGGAGATCTCTCCCCCTGCATCCACACGGCATACGATGTCGTGCCCCTCCACACGGAGCACCGAGAAGATCAAAAGGCCGTTATTGACCAAAATGCGGTCTCCCTTTTTCATCTCCTCGCACATTCCCTTATAGCTGACCGATACACGGTGAGCATCTCCCGTGACCTCGTCGGTGGTGAAGATAAATTCGTCCCCCTCACGGAGCATCTCCCGTCCGTTTTCAAATACACCGACGCGATATTCGGGGCCCTTGGTGTCCAACATGATGGCCACGGGCATATCCAGCTCCCGGCGTACCTTTTTGATACGGGCGATCTGAGCACCGTGATCCTCGTGGCTTCCGTGGGAAAAGTTCAAGCGAGCCACGTTCATTCCCGCCAAACACATCTGCTTCAATATTGCTTCGTCGGCACAGGCAGGGCCGACGGTACATACGATCTTGGTTTTTCTCATCTGCATTCTCCTTTGCAATTCTTCGGGGTGATTGTACCATATTTTTTCCCTTTTTTCAAGCATTTTCTTCATATTTTTGTAAAATCGCATCCAAGAAAAATTTTTTCGTGTTTCTCTTGACAATGTTTTTTGAATATGATATCATATTGATATCACTTTAATACGGAGGAATAATTCATGGAAGAAAAAATTTTGAAGGGAAAGCAATACGGTATGCTCGTACTGATCATCACCGTTCTGTTGTACCTTGCCGCCACCGTGGGAACGATCTTTGGAGCAATGCAAATGGAAACAGGAGGCAATCCCGTCCTGTTTATCGTGTCGATCGCCTATTTGTGCATCGGCTGGCTGGTGATCCCCGGTCTGAAGGTTCTCAAGCCTCAAGAGGCACTGGTGCTGACCCTGTTCGGTAAATACGTGGGCACCCTCAAGGGCAACGGCTTTTATTTCGTCAATCCCTTCTGCACCGCTGTCAATCCGGCCGCCAAAACGAAGCTGAACCAAAGCGGCGACGTGAAAACCGCCACAGTGGCAAGCGGGCAGCAGGTGAGTGCCGAAATGGTAGACAAAAAGCTGTCCCTAAAGATCATGACCTTGAGCAACAACCGCCAGAAGATCAACGACTGTCTGGGCAATCCCATTGAGATCGGCATTGCCGTCACCTGGCGTATCGTGGATACGGCCAAAGCCGTATTCAACGTAGACAACTACAAGGAATATCTCTCCCTGCAATGCGATACAGCCCTGCGAAACATCGTGCGTCTCTACCCCTACGACGTAGCCCCCAACGTAGACACCACGGGAGACGGTCTTGCCGATGACGGAAGCCTGAGAGGCTCCAGCGAGATTGTGGCCGCCCGTATCCGAGAGGAGATCCAAGAGCGTGTGGGCGTGGCGGGAATTGAGATCGTAGAAGCCCGTATCACCTATCTGGCATACGCCACCGAGATCGCCGCCGTCATGCTGCAGCGTCAGCAGGCCTCGGCCATCATCGATGCCCGTAAAATGATCGTGGACGGTGCCGTAGGCATGGTGGAAATGGCACTGGAGCGGTTGAGTCAAAACAATACCATTGAGCTGGATGAGGAGCGTAAGGCCGCCATGGTCTCCAATCTCTTGGTGGTTCTCTGCGGCAACCACGATGCACAGCCCGTGGTCAATTCGGGCTCTCTGTACTGATATGTCGGATCCGCAAAAAAAGCAAGTGCCCCTGCGGCTTTCCCCCGAGACCTATCGGGAGCTTGCCGCATGGGCAGAGGCCGATTTTCGTTCGGTGAACGGACAGATCGAATATCTGCTCACCGAGTGCATCCGCCAACACAAAAAGAACGGAAAATACATTCCCGAACAGATCACCGATCCGAAAGAACCATAAACCAAACGGGGAGCTCGCAAGCGAGCTCCCCGTTCTTTCTTTCGGTATCTTCCAACCGAATCTCAGTCAAGATCAGTGCTTTTTCTTGATCACAACGATCACAACCACGACGGCGGCAAGTGCAATCACACCTACAACACATCCGATGATGATGGGCAGCGGATTGGCACCCTTGGAGCCATCGTCGTTTCCGCCGTTCACAGGCTCGGTGGTCGTATCCCCGATGGGCTCGGTGGTGGTATCACCGTCATCGGGAGTCGGCGTAGGATCGGGATTCGGATCGGGATCGGGCATCGGTTCAGGTGCAGGTGTCAAGGAAGCAAAGTCCACAACAAACTGTGCCGAGGAGACCCACTCACCTGTCGTAAAGTCACGTCCCAATACCAACAGCTTATCCTCGTAAACACGAACGTAATAGCCTTGGCTTCCGTCCAGATTCTCACCGGTCACCACGTCGTAGCCGCTCCACAGATACGCAACTGCAGCCGTGTTGAACAGAGTGGGAAGGTTGGCACTTCTCTCACGCATGGCGTTGGCACCGTCCAGCGTCCAGTGGGTATGACCCGTAAAGAAGACAACCTCGGGATAATCCTTCAAAACCTTGCGGATGGAGGCCTCGGTCACACCGTTTACGCCATACCAGCCCTCTTCTGCGGCACTGCCCGATACGGTCTCATACATGGGCGTATGGAGGAATACAAACACCGGCTTATCCACCTCTCGGTTTTCATCCAGCTTGGAGCGGAACCATGTCATCTGCTCCTCGTTGATCATGGTTCCGGAAGACATTTCGGTATCGGAGGCCAAGAAAATGAAGTGATAGCCGTTCTTCCAAACGTCATAATACGGTGTTTCGGGATGAGAGCCATCCTCCAACGTTACGTTGGAGCAGAACAGCTCTACGCCCGTTTCGTATCCGCCGTACAGATCGTGGTTGCCCAGACCCAAATACATGGCAGGCAGTCCCTCTACCGACTCGTACAAGCTCCACATATTTTCATATTCGGTAGCCGAACCGGAGTTGGCCATGTCACCGTTCACGTAGATACCGCTGCTGTTGGGGCTGTTCTGCGCAACGTCCTGCAGCATTTTCAAGAAATTCTGATTGTAAGTGTGCGTATTGTCTGCGGTAATGTGAATGTCGCTGACCACCTGGAACTCATCAATCACAGCACCAAAGTCAAAGCCTGCGGCACCCTCGGGCAAGGTTACCTCCAGAGGTGTCTCACTCAGACCCATCTGATTGGAGGTATAGATCAACAGCTTGGTTGCGCCTGCGGGAATGAGCGTGTTGGCAACCATGGGATGGGTAATCTCGGTCACGTCGGATGCAACCTTAAACTTTGCCAATGCGGTATAGCCCGTCAGCTTTCCTTCCGCATTTGCCCAATACATCACGATATCGGTAGCGGTATGACCCTCAGCCAGTTGGATCTCCAGCGAGCCGTCCGCCATACCGTCGGTCTCATTCTCCAGCGTATAAGTTGCAGACACGGGTGCGGCGGGAACGTCCATAAAGGGATCGGGAGCCGTAGCCACCACCTCAAAGGAGAACAGGAAAGAATTTTTATAATAGTAATCGTTCTTGGCGATCCACGCCACGTCATAAGTACCCTCGATAAACTCGGTCCACTCCCGATTACCGTTGACCACCATGGGAAGCTCTTTCAAGGTAGCATCGACTGCCACATCGTTGGTGGTCATGTTGTTATAATTCTCATACAGATAGTAGTAGGAGAAGGAAGCGGTGCTTCCCTTGGCGGCAAAGCCAACCCAGTCCAAAGCAGTAGGGGTATCGGTATGAGCCGTTACCAAAATGGGTTCGCCCACCACATAGGTCATCTTGTTGGTAGAAAGGGGTGCCTGAGAGCCTGCGGGCAGATCCACTGCCATGCAGGTTGCCGACTCATTGTCGGTCTCACAGCCATACGCCAATACCCGGGTAGCCTTGACGGGAACGGGAATTCCGGCTTCCACCGTAATGTCAGCAACGCCGTTCTTGGTCTTCCAGTATCCCAGGGGAGCCTGATCTGCCAGCTTGCCGTTGGCATCTCCCCAGTACAAAACCACCCAAGGAGTCGCAGCGGTCACCGAAGCGCTTCCTGCCGCCCAACCACTGGTGGCATCGGTCAGCTCATAGGTAAACGCCGTAGGAGCGGCGGCCAGCTTTGCGGTAATGGTGATCTCTACGGTCAAGGTCTTGGATGCCGCATAGCCGTTGGAGGGGACGAAATACACGATGTAATCGCCTGCGGGGAGATTGTAGTCGTTTGGATTCGGTCTTGAGGAGGTCTTGACCGTATCATTTGCCTTGGTGATGTTCACGGGAACACCGTTGGTGGCATCGGTGATATAATACCAATAGATCGAGTTACCGGTGTCGTCTTTGGGCTGAATACCGATCCAGTCCTTGGCGGCGGCGGAGCCGGTTCCTGTGACCATGATATCCTCTCCCTCCAAATACACGGTCTTATCCGTGGTAACCGAGGGGGTATCGTCTGCCGATACCAAAGTCAAGCCACCCAGAAGCGTCAGGAGCATGCTGATACACATCAGCGATGCAAGAATGGTTCTCATTTTTCTCATTGCTCTTCCACCTTTCGTTATTTTTGTACAAACAGATTGTACTTTATCAGCCCCAGTATAGCATATATGCCCATATTTTCAAACCAACCGTCAGTTGCAAAATAAGCATATTATGGTGGCAAAAAGAAAAAAGAGCCCTTCATCAGAAAGACTCTTTTCCAAAATTTTATGGTCAGACCAAGTCAGCCAAATCGTAAATCAACCGCTCGGTCTTCTCCCAACCGATGCAGGGGTCGGTAATGGATTTGCCGTAAACGTTCTCACCGATCTTCTGGGAACCATCCTCCAGATAGCTTTCGATCATAAAGCCTTTGACCATGCTCTTAATCTCGGCAGAATGGCGGCAGGAGTGGAGCACGTCCTTGCAGATCCGGCTCTGCTCCAAATATTTCTTGCCGGAGTTTGCGTGGTTGGCATCCACGATCAGTGCCATATTGGCCAAATTGCGTGCGGAATAATCACGATACAAAGAAATCAGATCCTCGTAATGATAGTTGGGAAGCGATTCTCCGTGGTTGTTGACAAAGCCGCGCAAAATAGCGTGTGCCAAGGGGTTGCCCTTGGAAACACACTCCCAGCCTCGATACAGGAAGGTATGGGAATGCTGTGCCGCCGTAATGGAGTTGAGCATCACCGAAATATCTCCACCCGTGGGGTTCTTCATGCCAACGGGAATATCAATCCCACTGGCGGTGAGGCGGTGCTGCTGATTTTCCACCGACCGTGCGCCGATGGCCACGTAGGAAAGCAGATCGGACAGGTAACGGTAGTTTTCGGGATAAAGCATCTCGTCGGCACAGAAGAGCCCTGTCTCTTCAATGGCCTTGGTGTGCAGACGGCGAATGGCAATGATTCCCTCCAGCATATCCTCACTGGCGTTGGGATCGGGCTGATGAAGCATTCCCTTGTAGCCGTCACCCGTGGTACGAGGCTTGTTGGTGTAGATGCGAGGGATGATGAGCAGTTTCTCTGCCACCTTCTCCTGTACCCGAGCCAAACGGGAAATATAGTCCAACACCGCATCCTCGCGGTCTGCCGAGCAAGGGCCGATGATCAATGCCAAGCGGCTGTCCTTTCCCGTAAAAATATCGGCGATCTGTGCGTCTCTCTGCTTTTTTGCCTCTGCGTATTCTGCCTTCAGAGGATATTGCTCCTTCACCTCCATGGGAATGGGGAGCTTGCGAATAAAGGTCATATTGTTTTGCATATCGGGGTTCCTTCCATTGAAAAATACTATCCCCTATTATACTCTTTTTTCTCCCCGTTGTCCAGTATTTTTTGACGATTTTACCCCTTATGTGCCAAAAAAATCTCCCTTTTTTTCTCAAAATCGAAAAAAAAGCCCGCAACGCATTGACGAAACGGCTTTTTTTTGCTATGATATTATTGTAGAACGAATGAATGAAGGAGTGTGTTACATGAAGTCTTTTCGTGAAATTGCCCCCTCCCAATTGGGAAATGCCATGGAAATGGTGGGCAAGCAATGGATGCTGATTACCGCAAAGGACGAGAAAAACGGCCGTGTCAATGCCATGACCGCCAGTTGGGGCTGTATGGGTGTTCTGTGGAATCTTCCCGTTTGCGTGTTGTTCATTCGCCCGCAGCGGCACACCTGTCCTTTGGCCGAGGAGGCTGACCGCCTTTCCCTTGCCTTTTTGGGGGAGGAGCACCGGGAAGCACTTCGTATCTGCGGTCGGGAAAGCGGACGGGATATGGATAAACTGGCTCGGTGCGGATTGCATACCGTTCAGCTGGACGGTGTGGATGCCATCGAAGAGGCAGAGACCGTTCTCATCGTCAAGCCGCTGTACGTTGACACGTTGAAGGAAGCAAGCTTTCTCGACCCCTCCCTGCTCAAGCATTACGAGGGAGACTACCATCGGGTCTTCGTGTGTCAACTGGAAAAGGCCTACCAAAAAAACGGAAAGAAGGATCCAACAACATGACCATACAGGAAGAATTGACCAATCTTTGTACCAATGCCAAAATGGCATCGGTCAGTCTTGCACTGGCTTCCACAGAGGATAAAAACCGCCTGCTTCTTGCCATTGCACAAAAGCTGGAGCAAAACAAAACGACTCTGCTCACAGCCAACGCCAACGATTTGGAGGCGGCAGACGCCAACGGCGTTCCCCGCCAGATGTTAGACCGTCTCACCCTCACCGATCGCCGCATTACGGATATTTGCGCCTCCATTCGGGATATCGCCGAGCTGGAGGATCCGATTGGAACGGGAGAGGAATGGAGTCGTCCCTCCGGCCTCCTCATCCGCCGCATCCGTGTTCCTTTGGGTGTGGTGGGCATTATTTACGAGGCTCGTCCCAATGTCACCGTGGACTCTGCCGTGCTCTGTCTCAAAACGGGCAACGCCGTGGTGCTTCGAGGCGGAAAAGAGGCCATTGAGACCAACAAGGCTGCGGTCAAGCTCATCAAGGAGGCACTTTGCGATTGCGGCTTGGATCCCCACGCAGTGGAGCTGGTAGAATCCACCGATCGAGAAAGTGCCAATGTGCTCATGTCCATGCGGGGATATCTGGACGTTCTCATTCCCCGAGGCGGCAAGGGGCTTATCCGTGCCGTTACGGAAAACGCCAAAGTTCCCGTCATTGAAACGGGAGCGGGAAACTGCCACGTGTTTGTGGATGAATATGCCGATCTGGAGATGGCCAAGGAGATTGTCATCAACGCCAAGTGCTCCCGTCCCTCGGTGTGCAATGCAATGGAAACCCTGTTGGTGCATGCCAGCATCGCCGCTCAGTTTTTGCCGATGCTGGAGGAAGCCCTCCGCCCCCATCATGTGGAGCTGAGAGGCTGTCCCCGTACACGGGTGCTTCTGCCCTACGCCAAGGAGGCCACCGAAGAGGATTGGGCAACCGAATACAACGATTCCATTCTGGCCGTCAAGGTCGTCAATACCCTGTCCGATTCCATTCGGCATATCAATCGCTATAATACAGGTCACAGCGAAGCCATTGTCACCGCAAACGAGGAACGGGGTCTGCGCTTCCAGCGGGAGGTCAATGCGGCGGCAGTTTACGTCAACGCCTCCACTCGCTTCACCGACGGCGGAGAGTTTGGCTTTGGTGCCGAGATCGGCATTTCCACCCAAAAGCTTCACGTCAGAGGCCCCATGGGTCTGCGTGCGCTGACCACGGAAAAGTATCTCATTGCCGGTGAGGGATCGGTACGATGAAGCAACACCAACGCCTGATGATTGCCTCCGATCTGCACGGAGATGCCCAAAGTACTCGAATGCTCCTGGATCGCTTGGAAGAATCGGGAGCAGAACGCCTGATCCTGTTGGGCGACCTGCTCTATCACGGTCCCCGTAACGATCTTCCCGAGGGCTATGCTCCCAAGGAGGTCATTGCTCTACTCAATCCCCTGGCAGACCGCCTGCTCTGCGTGCGGGGCAACTGCGACACCGAGGTGGATCAGATGGTCCTCTCTTTCCCCATATTGGCCGATTACGCTTGGCTGTGGGGCGGTGAGAGACGGATCCTTGCCACCCACGGACACCGATTTTCCCCCGAAGCACCGCCTCCCCTCTCGGAGGGCGACATCCTGCTCTGCGGTCACACCCACGTGCCCGCTGCCCGTCCCTTTGGACAAAACAATCTGTATCTCAATCCGGGATCGATCTCCATTCCCAAGGAGGGATCCTCCAAAAGCTATCTGCTTTTGGAGGGCAACCGTCTTTCCTTCTGCGATCTGACAGGCTCCGTATATCGGGAGATGACTCTATAACAAAAGAACCGCTGTTGCAATGCAACAGCGGTTCTTTGTGTTTTATTGGTCTTCTTTTTTCTCTTTTTTCTTCCGATTGGTCACACGGTTGAGGATGGCCGTCACCAAAATGATGGCACCGATGACCACAAAAATGGCCAACATTCCCTTCCACATGATATCCAACGAGGCCATGATCGTCTCACCCTTGGTCAAAACCTTTTCGGTGACCTCTTCGGTTACAGCGTTGGTCACGTTCAGCAATTGATACGACATACGTTACCCTCCTTATTTCAACAGCGTTTGCACCAGACCGATGATCAGACCGCCTACGATTGCCGATGCGATCTGTCCCGATACGTTGGCACCCACTGCGTGCATGAGCAAATGGTTGGTGGGGTCTTCCTTCAGACCCATCTTCTGCACCACTCTGGACGCCATGGGGAATGCAGAAATTCCTGCCGCACCCACCATGGGGTTGATCTTATTCTTGGGGCTGAACAGGTTGAGCAGCTTGCAGAACATCACACCTGCGAAGGTATCGAAGACGAAGGCTGCCAGACCCAACAGCATGATGACCAAGGTCTCCCATCTGACGAAATCCTCTGCCTGCATGGAGCACGCAATGGTCACGCCCAACAAAAGGGTAATGAGGTTGGCCAAAATGTTCTGTGCCGTCTCACTCATCACCTTCAGCACACCGCACTCCCGAATCAGGTTACCCAACATCAAAAATCCGACCAGCGCCAAGGAGTTGGGAGCAATGAGACCTGCAATCAGAGTGACCACGATGGGGAACAGGATTCTGGTGGTCTTGGATACGGAGGAAGCCGTATAGGACATCCGGATCATCCGCTCCTTCTTGGTGGTAATGGTCTTGATCACCGCAGGCTGAATGATGGGCACCAAAGCCATATAGGAATAGGCCACCACCAAAATAGCCGACAGATAATTACTCTTCAGAGCCTGCGCCACCACAATGGAGGTCGGGCCATCAGCCGCACCGATGATACCGATGGAGGCCGCATCCTTCAGCTCAAAGCCAAAGGCCGATGCCAACAGGATGGTAAAGAAGATACCAAACTGAGCGGCACCTCCCACCAAAAACAGCTTGGGGTTAGACAACAGCGGGCCAAAGTCGATCATGGCACCGATACCGATGAACAGCAAAATGGGCATGGCCTCACTGGCCTCAATTCCCACGTTAAACAGCCATTCGATGATACCCTGTAGCTCGGAGCCGTCCGGAGCCACGGTGTTGAGCACGTTGGACATCGGAATATTCACCAAAATGGCACCAAAGCCCATGGGCAGCAGCAACGCAGGCTCCATGTCCTTCTTGATGGCCAAGAAGATCAAAAGACCGCCGATGACCCACATGACAACATGCTTCCACGACACTTGAAGAATGGCTTCATACAAAAATTCTAATCCCATAATTTCCTCCTTCATAAAACCGTCAAGGGAAATCCGCAATAAAAAAAGCTGTTCTTTAAAGAAAGCCCTTTTCTGCTCTCAAAAAAAGTCTCATCGTTTCAAATAAAACCAAGGCTTGGCCTGTGTTAGTGATTTTATTCCATCCAGAAGAATGCTGATTACTCCCCGTTTTCTACTCCATATTATAACCGATGGTGCATGTAAAAGTCAAGAGGTTTTGAATTTTTTGTGAAAAAATATCCTCTTTTGGCGCTCTTTTGAAAAAAAGTTTTTTCCTGCTTCTTGCATATCTGTCCCGGGGGCGTTATAATATAGGGAGAAAACATTCTTCCCAAGGAGGCCTTATGGAAGCTCTTCATCCCTTTCTTGCCTATATCAACGGCCGCTCCGTTGCCCTGTTGGGACTGGGCGTGTCTCATACGTCTTTGGCGCAGCTTCTGTGGGAGGCAGGCGTTTCTTTGACGGTTTACGATAAAAAGCCTCTTTCTCAATTGCGGGAAGAAGCACAGGCACTGATCCGCAACGGCATCCCCTTTGTTTCCGGCGAGGATTGCTTTGAGGCGATTCCCGAGGAGCTGATCCTTCGCTCTCCCGGAATCCGACCCGACCTTCCTGCCCTGATCGAAGCTCGCAGCAGAGGTGCCGAGGTCACAAGCGAGATTGCTCTGTTGCTGCGGCTGACCGACGCACCCGTGTTCGGCATTACGGGCAGTGACGGTAAGACCACCTCCACCACCCTGACCGGACTGTTTTTACAGGAGGAAGCCAAGAAGCAGACAGACGGACAGGTTTGGGTGGGAGGAAACATCGGTACCCCCCTGCTCCCCGTCTGCCATACCATCGCCCCCCATCATTCGGTGGTTTTGGAGCTGTCCAGCTTTCAGCTGATGGATTGCCCCCTCTCCCCTCGCTTCTCCGCCTTGACCAATCTGACCCCCAATCACATGGACTGGCACCGTGAGAGCATGGAGGAATACGCTTCTGCCAAACGGCGGATCATTGGCCCTCAGACAGAGCGGCTGGTCACGAACGCCGAAAATCCTGCCGCCGCCGAGATCGGACGGCAAACGGCAGAGAGCGGAAGGGCAGAGGTCTGTCTGTTTTCCTCCCGCCGCACCTGTGCCGAGGAGTTTTTGACACAATTTTCTTCTGTCTGCACCTTTTTGTACTGCCGTGCGGATCAGATCTATGCATGGAAAAACGGTGTGGAAGCCCCGCTCCTTTCCGCCAAGGTCATTCGTTTGCCCGGACAACACAATTTGGAAAACGTGATGACCGCCGTGGGATTGACCCTTGGACGGGTCTCCCCCTCGGTCTATGAACGAGTTCTTTCGGACTTTTGCGGTGTAGAGCACCGCTTGGAATGGATCCGGCGCTTGAACGGCGTGGATTACTACAACAGCTCCATCGACTCCACCCCTACCCGAACAGCGGCGGCTCTTTCTGCCCTCGCCGGCCGTGATCTTACCGTGATCTGCGGCGGCTACGACAAGAAGATCCCCTTTGAACCCTTGGCCGAGGCCCTTTGCCGTTACGCCCATGCAGTGGTGCTGACAGGAGCGACTGCCCCAAAGATCAAGGATGCCATCCTGCGCTGTCCTTCCTATACCCCCGAACGGCTCACCGTAGCCGAAGCCCCCGATCTGGTGGGGGCCGTCGGGGTGGCCCAAGCACTGGCACGGACGGGGGGCTGTGTTCTGCTCTCCCCTGCCTGCGCCAGCTTTGATGCGTTCCGTGACTTCAGGGAGCGGGGAGCGCTCTTTTGCAACACCGTCCGCTCGCTTCATTGAAAGTTCACAAAATATGCTTGCATCGGTCACATTTTTTTGCTATGATGTAGGTAGAAACCAAACAACCGGAAGTATCCGTAACGGTGGGGTTGATCCCGCCGTTGGAAAGGAACCATTATGTTCAAAAAGCTCACCGCCCTTTTTTTGCTGCTTGCTCTGTGCTTCTGCGCCGTAAGCTGTGGGGGAGGAACCGATGACGACGTTCCGGACGGCATGAGATCCGCTACACAAAGCGGCCAGCCCTTCCGCCTGTACGTTCCCGAATCCTGGACTCTCAATCACCAAAGCGGTATTTCGGGTGCCTGTCTGTACTATACGCTGGACTCTCTCTCCGCCATGGTCACCGCCCGTTTTCTCACCAGAGAAAATGCAGAGGAATCCTTGCGGGATTACACCAATCGTTTGATTGCCGCCTACAGTGAAAGCCTGGAGGGCTTTCCCCAAGACTTCCCCGCCGTAGAGGATACGACGCTGAGCGGTCAGCCTGCGTTGCGTTTTTCCTATACCGCTACCGTCAACGGCTCCGAGATGGAATGTGTGCAGTACGTGGTCTTTTGGAAAGAGGATGCGGTTCTGTTGAATCTGTATGCCTCCAAAGCCCGTATGGCGGAAAGTCGTGACTCCATTGAGGCCTCCTTTGCACAGATCAAGGATGCCTTTGTCCTCTGTGACAAAACAGTGGTCAACACCAATGATACCGACAAAAACACCCCCGACGGCATGAAGATCGCTTCCTCTAAGGACATCGAATACCGTCTCTACGTTCCCACCTCTTGGATCTGCGACCACGAAAGCGGTGTTTCCCAGGCCTACGTTGCCTCCGACCGCTCCAACGTGACCGTCTTTTCCTATGCGCCTGAGGTCTCGATGTCGGTGGCCGATTACTTTGCTCGCTCCGAGGAGGCCTACAAGCTCTCCGTGGAAGGCTACGTACGCACCGCAGAGCCCACCAAACGGGAGATCGCAGGCCGAGATGCTTCGGTCTATACCTACGAGGCTACCTATTCCGGCGTGACCTATCGGGTCATGCAGGCCGTTTTGGCCTACGGTGAGTGCATCTATTCCATCACTTACACCGCAAAGGCCGACTGCTTTGACAGCCATATCCCCGAGGTGGAGCAAATCCTCCATGCGTTCACCTTCCGTTAAGAGGTACCCCATGACCCAACAACCTTGTATTTATTTGGACAACAGTGCCACCACCCCCCTCAGCTCTGCGGCAAAGGCGGCCATGCTGGAAGCCATGGAGCAATACGGCAACCCCTCCTCCCTCCATACCATGGGGCAGGAGGCCGAGACCCTTCTGCGCCGTGCACGGGAGCAGGTCTTGGCCGCACTGGGCGTTCGCCCCCGTCAAGGCGGCACCCTGATCTTTACCTCCTGCGGCACCGAGGCCACCTCGCTGGCCCTTTTCGGCTGTGCCTACGCCAAGGAACGCCGAACGGCACGCCACATTCTCATCACCGATTCGGAACATCCCTCGGTGACCAAAGCCGCCGAGCGGCTGGAAGCGGACGGTTTTTCCGTCATCAAGATTTCCACCAAAGGCGGTGGGCTGGATCTGGCGCAACTGGACGACTTCCTTGCCAACGGCCCCGATCTGCTCATGGCTTCCCTCATGTTGGTCAACAACGAGACAGGCGCACGTTATGAGGTAGAGGAAGCCTTTCGGCGCATCAAAGCACGGTATCCGGAAGCGGTCACCCATTGCGATGCGGTGCAGGGCTTTTTGAAAATTCCCTTTACAGTTTCCTCCTTGGGAGCCGATCTGATCACGGTCAGCGGCCACAAGCTCCACGCCCCCAAGGGTGTGGGTGCCCTTTACGTTTCCCCCGAGCTCATCAAGAAGAAAAAGATCATTCCCTTTTTGGTGGGCGGCGGACAGGAGAACGGTTGGCGATCGGGAACGGAAAACGTGATCGGCATTGCCGCCTTCGGTGGGGCGGCGGCGGATATCCACGGCAGACGAAAGGCCATCGAGGAGCATCTGAAGGAGCTGTACGCTTATGCAGAGGAACAGCTTGCTCCCTTGGAGCTGCGTATCAACCGTCCGATCCGTCACGTCTCCCATATTCTCCATCTCACCCTGCCCCATATCAAGAGTGAAACTGCGCTGCATTTTCTGTCAAGCAAAGGAATTTACGTGTCCAGCGGATCGGCTTGCTCGGCCCACTCCCGCAAGACCAGCTCGGTCCTGTTGGCCTACGGCCTGACCGAACAGGAAGCCGACTGTTCCCTTCGCATCAGTTTTTCGGAGTATACCAAAAAGGAGGACATCGATGCCTTGGCGGAAGCCTTGGCCGAGGCACTCCATCGTTTGGTACGAATCAAATAACCGTAAAAAAACAATCAACCACAGCCCCTACCGGCAAGCTGTGGTTGATTGTTTTCCTTTTTGTCATCCTTCTGTCGGATACACAAACTGCGCAGAACCGGTCTCCAAAGCGGCCAAATAACGTGCCGCCTCCTCCTTGGCCGCCTCTACGGACAGCTCACGGTAGTTGCCGCATTCCTTGCGTGTCGCTCCAAACATAGGACCGTCATGAGCAACGATCTGCCCCAAGATCTCCTTGACCTTGGCCAACACCTTCTCGTTGTCGGCATTTCTCACCAACAGATAAAAACCCGTCCGACACCCCATCGGGCCAAAATACAGGATCTGCTCTCCCATATCCGAATTTCGAATATACGTAGCAAACAAATGCTCCATGGAATGCATGATCAGGTGGGACATCAAATCCTCCCCGTTGGGCTTACGGGTACGCAGGTCATAGGTGGTCACGTCTCCGTCCACACGGGATACGTACAGACCGGGAACGATGAAGTCGTGATCCACGGTAAAGCTTTGAATGGTCTTCATGGTCTCTCCTTTGCAAAAGCGGCGTTGCGCAAAGCGCAACGCCGCTGTGTTTTGCTCAATTATTTGTAGAGCTCTGCCATCTTCTGCAGTCTGTCGTACTTCGCCTTTGCGTTCTCTTCACCCTTTACGAAGAGCTCGGAAGCCTTTTCGGGGAAGGACTGTACGAGACGAGCATAGCGGGTCTCGGACTTGATGAAGTCGATGTAGTCAGCCGTAGGAGCCTTGGAGTAGATGGTCAGCTTGTTCTCGGCAGCGGTGGGGTTGTAACGGAACATCTGCCAGTAGCATGCATCCACT
>JAFTRT010000215.1 GCA_017462145.1 Clostridia bacterium | reverse complement strand
GGCAAAACGGCGGAATTTGCTCTGCTTCTCGGTACTCGCCCCGTTCCTGCACGGGAGCGTGCGTTGGCGGCGGCACGGCTTTACCATAGTGGACGTGTCCGATATGTGATTCCAAGCGGAGGCGTAGAATGGGATGTGAACGGCAGACCCATGACGGAGGCCTGTTATATGGCTCAAATTTTGCAGGAGGAAGGTGTCCCTTCGGAGGCGATCGTTTTGGAAAACGAGGCGACCACCACCAAGGAAAATATGATCTACGGTGCCTTGCAGATGAATCGAAAAACAAAATTCAAAACAGGCAAGGGGGTCATCCTGGTAACCTCACAAAATCACATGAAGCGAAGTCTTGCTTTAGCCAAGACGTTTTTGCCCCGTATGACGGAGATTTCTGCTTGCCCTGCTGATTCGTCCCTGCCCAAGGAGGAATTGTTGCAATCGGAGGAATTTGTCAAGGCCTTGGAGAAAGGTTTGCTTTTACTCAAGGGTTTGGTGGATTGCGGGATCATAGAAGACATGGAGCTTCTTTCCGAAAACGACTCATAACCCAAAGAAGGTATTTTTAAGAATCATTTTACTTACTAAAAAAGGAGAAGAAAACGATGCTGTACGAGAAGAATAAGGCGTTGGAGCTTTCCGACGAGTTGTTTCAAACCCCCACAAGGGAATACCGCGGAACGCCATTTTGGTCTTGGAACTGTGAGCTGGATGAAAAGGAACTGCTTCGCCAGATCGAAGAGCTGAAGGAGATGGGCTTTGGCGGCTTTCACATGCACTGCCGAGCCGGTATGTCTACGGAGTATTTGAGTGGCGAATTTATGAAGCTGATCCGTTCTTGCGTCAAAAAGGCCAAAAAGGAGGATATGCTTGCTTGGCTGTATGACGAGGATCGCTGGCCTTCCGGGTTTGCAGGCGGTATCGTAACACGGGATGAGCAATATCGTGGCAGATATCTGGTGTTTTCTCCTGTTCCTCCCAAGGATGGTGAGGCACATCTGGATTTTGGTGCCTATGATATTTTGCTGAATCCGGACGGAACATTGGCCGAGTATCGTCACCTTTGCGAGGGCGAACAGCCCAAAGGAGACGTGTACTATGCCTATGAGCGCATCTTGACTCCCACTCCCCGTTTCAACAATCAGACCTACGTGGATACCCTCAATCCCGCTGCCATCAAACGGTTTATCGATGTGACCTACGAGGCTTATCGGGATGCGGTAGGGAAGGAGTTTGATCAAACGGTTCCGGCCATCTTTACGGACGAACCTCAGTTTACCTGCAAGCAACGCTTGGATTATGCCAACAGCAAAACAGAAGTGATCCTGCCTTGGACGGATGATCTGGAGGATAGCTACCGTGCGGCATTTGATACCTCTTTGGTGGAGCAGTTGCCGGAGCTGATCTGGGATCTTCCCAATGGTACGCCGTCTGTTACACGGTATCGCTATCATCATCATGTCAGCCAACGCTTTGCCAATGCGTTTGCCGATCAGTGCGGAGATTGGTGTGAAAAGCATCACATTGCTTTGACCGGACACATGATGCAAGAGCCCACCTTGACCTCCCAAACGGGAATGTTGGGCGAAGCAATGCCTTCCTACCGAGGATTCCAGATTCCCGGTATTGATATGCTGTGTGCCAATTTTGAGTTTAATACGGCGAAGCAGTGTCAATCCGCTGTTCGTCAATACGGCAGAGAAGCAATGCTCAGCGAGTTGTACGGTGTAACCTCGTGGGATTTCGATTTCAGAGGCTATAAGATCGCAGGCGACTGGCAGGCGGCCATGGGTGTGACCGTCCGTGTGCCTCATTTGGCGTGGGTTTCCATGGAAGGCGAGGCGAAGCGAGACTATCCTGCGGCAATCGGTTATCAAAGCCCTTGGTTCCGTAAATTTGGCTACATCGAGGATCATTTCTCTCGCCTGAATACAGCGCTTACGAGAGGAACGCCCGTGGTTCGGGTCGGTGTCATTCATCCCATTGAATCCTTCTGGCTCCATTGGGGTCCCAAGGAGCAGAGCTCGTTGGCCTGTGAAGAGTTGGAATCCAATTTTGCAAATATCAATCGCTGGCTCTCCTTTGGCGGTTATGACTTTGACTATATTTGTGAGACCACGTTGCCTGAGCTTTGCAAAAAGGGTGGGTCACCCTTGAAAGTAGGCAAAATGGAATACGATGCCATCGTGGTTCCTGCCTGCGAGACCTTGCGTAAAACAACGGTGGATCGTCTGGAGGCCTTCCGCCGTGCAGGCGGCAAGCTGATCTTTATGGGATCGGCACCCAAGTGGATGGATGCAGAGCCTTCTCCGGTACCTGCACGCTTGTATCAAAAGAGCCAAACCATTTCCTTTAGCCGTGCAGAGCTGATGAGCGCTCTTGAGGATGTGAGAGAGATCGAAATGAGAACAGGAACCGGCTCTTATACTCAAAACGTATTGTATCAAATGCGTCAGGACGGTACGGATCGTTGGGTCTTCCTTTGCTGCGCTTCCTTCCCCTATAACAAGGATATTTCCCGGCATAAAACGCTGAAAGTCAGAGTGAAGGGAGAATGGGATGTTCGGTTGTATGATACGCAAACCGGCAACATTCGGCCACAGCCCGCTATCGTTCGCAATGGATGGACCGAGATCGCCAATGAAATGTACGACTATGACAGCTTCCTGTTCCGTCTTTCTCCCAGAGGAACGGCTTCTGTTGTTGAAGCAGTACTTCCCGCAGCAAAGGTGATCGGAAAGACCGAGTTGGCCACGGCAAACTTGGTTCCGTTTACATTGTGCGAGCCCAATGCACTTTTGTTGGATATGGCAGAATATGCATTGGATGATGAGCCTTACTGCCCAAGAGAAGAACTTCTCCGTGCCGACACGTTGTGCCGTCAAAGACTGGGATGGCCTACGCTTTCCGGCGGTGCCGCACAGCCTTGGTGTATTGAACAGGAGCCCATTACCCATACCATCAAGCTTCGCTTCCGCATCCTGAGTGAGATGCGTGTGTTTGGGGCAATGTTGGCCATGGAAAATCCGCAAACGGCGGTCATCCGTTGGAACGGAGCGGAGCTGTCGTCCAAGAGCAAGGGCTGGTACGTAGATCGCTCGATGAAGACCTTGCGGATCCCTGTCATCCATAAGGGTGAAAATATCTTGGAATTGACGCTTCCGTTTGGAAAGCGAACGGCAACGGAATGGTGTTATATTCTCGGAAATTTCGGAACCCGTGTGATCGGATCCGAGACGACCATCGTTCCCTTGGCTCAGACCATTGGCTACGGAGATATCGTTCCTCAGACCCTTTCGTTCTATAGCGGAGCACTGGATTACAAGGTGGACGTTACCGTTCCCGAGGCTTGCGACGGGGATGAGCTGGTTCTGACGGTACCCCAATACAAAGGTTCGCTGATCGAAGTTCTGTTAGACGGTCAAACCGTTGGCGAGGTCGTCTATCCGCCCTACCGTCTGTCTTTGGGACGGATCACGGCAGGAAACCATCAAGTAACCTTGCGCTTGTTCGTTCCCAGAACAAACGGATTTGGTCCTGTGCACATGGCGGATGCGGCCTACCACTATCCGGGTCCCAAGGCATGGAGAACTGTGGGCGAAGAATTTGGATACGAATACTATTTCCACACCGAGGGTATTACCAAGAAGCCTGTTCTGGAGTGTGTGAAATACGAAGGCTAAAAATACGATTTTTAACAAAAGAAGCGGCAGATCTACTGCCGCTTCTTTTGTTATCCGTTCAAGGGTTCTATGGGAATCCGTATCACGTGATAATCGGTTTCCAAACATGGGAAATGATAATCGGTGATCACGTAATCCACTAAATAAAAATCTCCAAGTATTACCTTTCATCCACCTCGGTTGACCT
>JAFTRT010000214.1 GCA_017462145.1 Clostridia bacterium | reverse complement strand
TTCAAGGCTTTTCTACTTCTTTGCCCGTGGACGTTCAGCATGAGATGCTGGCCACGCTGGATGGCTTTTCCGAGGCGCAGATCATGCGCTACGCCTATGCCATTGAGTATGACTGTGCCGATCCCACACAACTCTTCCCTACCCTGGAGTTTAAGTCGGTCAAGGGGCTGTACGGTGCGGGGCAATTCAACGGTACCTCGGGCTACGAGGAGGCGGCGGCACAGGGTCTGGTGGCAGGCTTGAATGCTTCTCTGTCTCTGCGCAGGATGGAGCCGCTGATTCTGTCACGGTCGGAGAGCTACATCGGAACGCTCATTGACGATCTGGTGACCAAGGGAACCAACGAGCCCTATCGGATGATGACGTCACGCTCGGAATACCGCTTGCTCCTGCGTCAGGACAATGCGGATGCACGGTTGACCGAAAAGGGATACCGAGCAGGGCTTGTGAGCGAAGAACAACATTGTTATTTTTTTAACAAACAAAAAGAAATCCATCAAGAGATCGAGCGATTGCAAAAAACCTATCTGTCGCCTAACGTGATCAATCCCTTTTTGGAAGCCAAGGGGCTTGCACCCATTCAGGGAGGCTTTTCCCTGGCAGAGCTGTTGCGCCGACCCGAAATGAGCTATGCTTTGCTGGGAGAGATCGACGAAAATCGCCCTGTTCTTCCCCGACGGGTGGTGGAGACGGTCGAGGCCAATGTCAAATACGAGGGGTATATCAAACGGCAAATGGCCGAGGTGCGCCGACACGAACGGTTGGAATCCAAGGCGTTGCCCGGGGATTTGGATTACAAGTCCATCAAGGGCTTGCGCTTAGAGGCGGCGCAAAAGCTGGATGCGGTACGTCCCTTAACCGTGGGACAAGCCGCTCGGATCAGCGGTGTCAATCCGGCGGATATCTCGGTTCTGTTGATCTATTTGGGATTAAAATAGTTTCACGTGAAACAAAAGGAGTTATCATGGACAGAGCAAGCTTTGGTCTTCTTTGTAAGGAAATATTTGCCCGACAGATTCCGCCCATGGAGGCACCTGCCGAGGAACGGATTGATGCACTGTATGGGCTGACACAGCGCATGCTGGAGGTCAATCGGCAGATGAATCTGACCGCAATCACCGAAGAATCTGCCGTGATCTTAAAGCATTACGTGGATTCTCTCACGGTCAGCGACCTGATCCCCGAGGGAGCGTTTGTGATGGATATCGGTTGCGGTGCCGGATTTCCCACCCTTCCGTTGGCGATCTTTCGTCCGGATCTGCGGATTTTAGCGGTGGATTCTACCGCCAAGCGCATTGCCTACGTGCAGGAGACGGCAAATCTTTTGGGCCTTTCCAACGTGACCGCTCTGGCCGCCCGTGCAGAGGAGTTGGGACAAAGCTCCGACTATCGGGAAAAGGCGGATGTGGTAACGGCACGGGCGGTGGCTTCCTTGCCGGTGCTGGCGGAGCTGTGTCTCCCACTGGTCCGTGTGGGCGGCCGTTTTGTAGCCATGAAAGCCTCTAAGGGAGAGGACGAATTGGCGGCAGCAAGCCGTGCAGTGTCTCTTTGCGGTGGCAAGGCGGCAGGATGCCGAGAAATCTCCTTGCTTTCCCGAGATGGAAGCGGTGAGACTCGTTTGCTCTTGACCTTTACCAAGGATCAGAAAACGCCTGCTTGCTATCCCAGACATTTTTCCAAAATTTCCAAAAAGCCTTTGATATCCTGATTGGGATGGAACGATTGCAATTCCGCCGCTTTGTCGGCGGAATTTTTTTGTTTCTTTTGATTCGACAACGGAATCCGACCGTCTTTGCGGCTACCTTGTGCTATAATGGAGCATGGCAACGTGCCGAAGCAGAAGGAGGAAAGTATGACAGAATTGAGATTTTTGAAAAAGGACAAGCAACGGCGGGAGCAGGAGGTTTTGCAGCTCCGCACCGACGAGATTCGTCCCAATCGGGCACAGCCCAGATCTGGCTTTGATCAGAATGCGCTGATCCGCCTGACCGATTCCATACGGCGGTATGGAATCCTACAGCCCTTGACGGTGCGACGTTTACCGGTGGGAGATACGGATCTTTATGAGTTGATTGCAGGCGAACGGCGCTTGCGGGCGGCCAAGCTGCTGGGGCTTTACACCGTTCCTTGCATTGTGTTGGAGGTGGATGAGCGAGTGTCGGCAGAGCTTGCGATCATCGAAAACCTCCTGCGGGAGGATTTGAATATGTTTGAGCAGGCCTGCGGATTCCGTCGGCTGATCGAGGGCTACGGAATGACCCAGGAGGAGGTGGCGCGAAAGCTGTCCATGAGCCAATCGGCGGTAGCCAACAAGCTCCGCCTACTCCGATTGCGAGAGGAAGAGCGGCGCATGGTGCTGGAGGGCGGCTTGACCGAACGGCATGCGCGGGCGCTGCTGAAGCTCCCGTGCGATCTGCGCTTGGGGGCGATACAATATATGATCGAAAAGCGGCTGAACGTTCAAGAAAGTGAGCAATACATCGAGCACCTGCTCCGTAATCAAAAGGAAGCGGAAACGGCACAGAAACAGGACTTGGCGGAAAACCGTGCATCTTTTTCGGAGGAACAACGGCAGATCAAAACCAAAGAATTACTGTCTGCCATCCGAAAAAAGGTACGCTCCATGAACGTGGATGGGATCCGAGCTACTGTGGCGGTGGATGACCGACCGGACGGGGTGAGTGTGACCATCCATATTTTGCGAGAGGAGGCCGACGGGATTCTTTTGCTTCCGGAGGTTTTGGAAGGGACGGCAGAAGAGGTTTGTTTCACGTGAAACAAACGGTTGGGCGAAATTGGGAGAGAGCAACAGCAAAAAAGAATGTTTCACGTGAAACAGTCAGATCAGGCGTGTTGGGTGTGGTTTACACAGGCTCAACACGCCTTTTTCAAAAGAAATAGCCAAAAAAATTGGGGGAATTGCGAAAAGTTCTTGCAATGATAAAAGAATTGTGCTATAATGTAAGATGAACATTTGTTTGAACGGCGAGTTTTTGATCATCTTTTGGATAAAAACTTGCGGAAAAACGATAAGCAAGCTGATAGAACCAGGAAAGGAATTTTGTTTATGGGAAAGATTATTGCCTTTGCCAACCAAAAGGGCGGCGTGGGTAAGACCACCTCTTGCGTGAATATTGCCGCTTCCCTTGGCGTGTTGGGCAAAAAAGTGCTCATGGTGGACTTGGATCCCCAAGGAAACACCACCAGTGGGGTGGGCGTGTCCAAAAAAGGGCTCAAGGCTACCACCAAAGAACTGCTGAACGGCGAGCTGACGGCTGCAGAGGTTATTCGGGAAACGCCTTATAAGAATTTGTTTGTGATCCCCACCAGTACAGCACTGGCCGGTGCGGAGTTTGATTTGTTGGATTTCGACGAGCCTGATTTTCGCATGAAAACGGCACTGGAAACGGTGAAAGATGAGTTTGATTACATTTTGATTGATTGCCCTCCCTCTTTGGGTATGCTGTCTCGCAACGCATTTGTGGCGGCTGACGGTGTGGTGGTTCCTATGCAGTGCGAATTTTACGCTCTGGAGGGTCTGTCTCAGCTGATGGTGACCATCAATCAGGTCAAAAGGCTGTATAATGCCGAGCTGGAAGTGACGGGAATCTTGATTACCATGTATAACGGACGGTTGCTTCTCTCCATGCAGGTGATCTCTGAACTGAAAAAGCATTATGGAGACAAGCTGTTTGAGACTAAAATTTCCAGAAACGTCAAGCTGACCGAGGCTCCCGGCTTTGGAAAGCCTGCCTACTATCACGACAAGGGCTCTCGGGGCACGGGAGAATATATGCGTGTGGCGGGCGAGCTGATGCTCCGCATCTGACGGAGGCGCCATGGGAAAGAAGCTGGCAGGACTGGGCAAGGGATTGGATGCGCTGATGGAGGATAACACCCCAACGGCACGTCACAGCACCGTGGTATTGCGAAGCGGTACCGAGCGGATTCACGTGACACCGGAGCCCACGGTCTCCGACCGCCCCAAGCCTTTATTTGAAGAAAAACCGAGAAACAGAAGCGTAAAATCCAATTTCAGCCGAAAGGACGGGTGAAAGCCCCAATCATAACAGCATTGGATGTTTCACGTGAAACATCTGTGAAAGGAGACGGAATGGCAAAGAAACCGGGTGGCCTCGGCAGAGGCTTTTATGATATTTTTAATGACAATATGCCGGAATCCAAAAAAGGAGCGGCAGAAATGATCCGTGTGACCGATATTGATCCTCGGAAGGATCAGCCCCGTAAGAACTTTGACCGTGAGGCGTTGGAGACACTGGCTGACTCCATTGCGACCTACGGCGTGCTTCAGCCCATTATTGTGCGGGAAAACGAGCAGATCACGGGTACGTATGAGATCATTGCAGGAGAACGCCGTTGGCGTGCGGCAAAGTTAGCAGGCCTTTCTGAAATTCCCGCTGTGATCTTCACGGGAGACGAGCTCCGTGCGGCACAGGTTGCCATGATTGAGAACATTCAGCGTGAGGATCTGAATCCCGTGGAGGAAGCCATGGGCTACGGTACGCTCATCGAGCGGTTTGGTCTGACCCAGGAGCAAGTGGCCAAGCAGGTGGGCAAGAGCCGCCCTGCCGTGGCCAATATGCTTCGTTTGCTGGAGCTTCCCGAGGAGGCATTGGCTATGCTTCGAGACGGCGAGCTCTCCGCAGGTCATGCCAGAGCGTTGTTAGGCTTGGAACACGAGGAGCAGATGCTTCCTTTGGCCAATCGCATCGTAGAACAGCAGATGTCGGTACGAGAGGCAGAAACGGCTGTGAAGCGGCTGAACAATCTTTCCCGTCACTCGGACGAGGAGGCAAGCGAGCGCATCCATCCTCAAGTCAAGCTCCACATGAAGGAGCTGGAGCGGAAAGCCATGTCCACGCTGGGACGAAAGGTGCGGATCTCCCGTTCCTCCCGTAAAAAGGTGGTAGAGCTGTCCTACGATAATGACGAGGATCTGGAAGCATTGCTGCGCCATCTTTGCGGCAACGACATTTTTGAAGAAGAACAGGTATAACCGTTTTGGAAAGGCACCATAGGTGCAGAAAGGAACATCATCATGTTGGATATCAAATACATTAAGGAAAAACCCGATGAGGTCATTGCCAGATTGGCAAAGAAGGGCAAGGATGCAAAGGCGGAGATCGAGCAGATTCTGGCGTTGGATGCAGAGCGCAGAGCATTGATTGCCGAGACCGAGGCGATCAAAGCCGAGCAGAATAAAATGAACAAGCTGATTCCTGCCTACAAGAAGGAAGGAAAGGACGTATCCTCCATCTTCGTACAGATGAAGGAAATGTCTGCCAAGACCAAGGAGATCGACGAGCGTCTGAAGACCGTGGAAACCCAGTTTATCTCGGTCATGTTGGGTCTGCCCAATCTCCCCGACGAGGATCTGCTCCCCGGCGGCAAGGAGAACAATCAGCCCCTTCGTTTCTTCGGCGAGCCCAAGCAGTTTGATTTTGAGCCGAAGAATCACGTGGATATTTGCACCGATTTGGGTCTGATCGACTATACGAGAGGCACCAAGCTGTCCGGTGCGGGATTTTGGATCTATCGGGGCATGGGTGCACGCTTGGAATGGGCACTGCTCAATTATTTTGTGGATACGCACTTGGGCAACGGCTACGAGCTGGTGCTGGTTCCCCACATGTTGGGCTATGAGTGCGGTCTGACAGCAGGTCAGTTCC
>JAFTRT010000213.1 GCA_017462145.1 Clostridia bacterium | reverse complement strand
GCACCAAATAAAACATGCGCTCCCGTCTGTCCGTTCGGCGACGCATCTTTGAGCTGGTTCTCTTTGCCATGCTGGGAGCCGTGATGTTCTGCTCCAAGCTGATCACCGAGGCTCTGCCGAACATTCACCTGCTCGGAATGTTCACCATGCTCTATACCCTGCTGTTCCGTGCCAAGGCGTTGATCCCCATTTACGTCTTTGTCTTTTTGACGGGGCTCTACGCAGGCTTTTCTCCGTGGTGGATCCCCTATCTGTATCTGTGGCTCATTCTGTGGGCGGTGACCATGCTCCTACCCCGCAAGTTGCCAAAACGGGGAGCACGCATTCTCTACCCTGCCGTTTGCTCCTTGTTTGGGCTGGCTTACGGAACGCTGTACGCCCCGGCACAAGCACTGATGTATCACATAGGTTGGGAGGGAATGCTTGCGTGGATCGCAGCCGGATTTTCCTTTGATCTGCTCCATGCCGCAGGCAACCTATTTGCAGGCTTGCTCATTCATCCGCTGTCCGTCCGTATGAAAAAACTGTTGGATCGCACCCAACCGTCCTGATACAAGAAGGGCCCTTTCCTTTGGGAAAGGGCCCTGTGTTTTGCTCTTGGCTTTTATGGAATCAAGGAAGGATATTGGGTCATATCGCCAAAGGTATCCTCACCCATCATGGAAGCAAAGGTCTTGGGAATCTGCACGTTCTCCACCGTCACGTCGTGGAAGACCTCCATACCTGCCCCGTAGGCAAACACGGGAACGTCCTGACCGCTGTGACTGCCGTGGGTATAGACAAAGCCGCCGTTTCCGTCGGAGATCATACCGCCCGTCTCATGGTCGGCCGTGATCAGCAAAACGGTGTCGGGGTGGTAAAAGGCGTACTCCATAAACAGACCGATGGCCTGGTTGAAGCGAACCAAAGCATCAAAGGCAGAGGACATATTTTGATTATGGCTGTGCTTATCTACGTACGCCTCCTCATACATGAGGAAAAAGCCGTCTTCATCCAAGGAAAGCGTGGAAAGCGTGTCCGTGATGGCCATTTCCATGTTGTGCAGATAGGCCACGTCGTAATAGTTGTAGTTACAACGGATGATGGTTCCGCTGAGCTGGGTCAGTTGTGCTTGATCGGCCATAATCTCCGCCGTGTTGTTTCGGCTGGAGGTATGAGCGGAGAAGGAGGCAGGCGTGGCACCCGTTGCTACCTCGGTGGACATTACCGCCGTGGCCATTCCCATCGAGGCAGCCAGCTCGGTTAGAGAGGTCACGTTTTGCAAATACCGATCCATACCAACGTAGCCGTTGATGGTCTTGAAGCCGGAAGCCAAAGCCGTTGCCGCCGCTGCACTGTCCGTGACTCCGGAAAGAGAATTGGTCTTTGCCCGCCCCTCGTAAGGAAGCAGATATCCGTAAAACACATCCTCTCCGTCGCTGTAAGCCTTGCTGCCCGAGGTGGCCGCATCCATCACCTCAAACAGACGGGTCTGCTTGACACCCATGCCGTCACCGATCAGAAAAATGTAATTCTTGGCCGTCTGGGTAATGGGCTGACAAACGGTCAGGGTCTTGGGAACCGACAGCTCGTTGGAATCCTCTGCAATGTAGGTCTCCACAAAATAATAGGCCGCCGCCGCAATGACGAAATAGGGGGCCTTCAAGGCAATATCCCGATGGTTGGCGTAAATGGCAAATTGAACGCCCTCCAGATCCGCAGACAGATTTTGAGAGGTCAGACGGCCGGTCTTTCCTACCACGATCTCGTGTGCCGTCCGTGCACTTCCGTCCTCCAACAGCGCAAGGGTCACTCCCGTCCGTTCGGCGATCTCGTCCCGAATGTATTCGGCAGCACGCTTGCTGTAATCCGTGTCCTCTGCGTTGTAAACGATGGAATAAGAGGAGAGCGCAATGCCGTTGAGCGTAATCTCTGCAGAGGGCTGAGTGCCGCCTTGGGAAGGCGGATCGTCCTCGGGAGGCGCAGTTGTTTCTTCCTCACGGGAAGCCGTTGTCGTTTCCTCCTCGGGAGCGGTGGTGGTCTCTTCTTCGAAAACCGTTGTCGTCTCCTCTTCGGAAGCGGTGGTGGTCTCTTCTTCCAACGCCGTTGTGGTTTCCTCTTCGGGAACCGTGGTGGTCTCTTCCCCCCATGTGGTGGTCTCAACAGAAGCCCCACCTCCGTTGCAAGCCACAACGGTCAGCAAAAGCATCCAAAGAGCCAAGCAAAGCGCAAAAAGTCTCATGCCAAACAACCGTCTTTTCATTATCCCATATCCTCCTCGGCAAACTTTGCCGTTTCTTGTTTCCATTATACCGATTTTTTCTTCCTCTGTCAAGGTTTTTTGGGATGTGGGAATGCGAAGGATGCGTTTTTTTGGAAACTTTCTTGAAAGAAAGTTTCCAAAAAAACGCATCCCCACAACCTCAAATCAATGCTTGGATCACAGCATCCATTTGGGCACGTTTGCGTTCCATATCGGCCACGAGGGCAAACTGGTTACGGCAACGCTCCAAATTATGTTTAGGGCGATGGATCTTAAAATAGGTATCGCCCTCCAGATAATCAGTCAAGAAGCGGACACCGCACTCAAAGGTCATCATCATGGCACCCACAGGCAGGAGCAGCACCTCCTCGGGTTCCAGCCGACCGCCGCAGCCTTTCAGAAATCCTTTTGCATAGAGTGCAAAGAGATCCAGATCCAAGGAAACCAAGGTGAGATCGGTCTCATCCTCGGCGGCGGTATTCGCACCGAAACGAATGGAA
This sequence comes from Clostridia bacterium, assembly GCA_017462145.1. The sequence goes on along the minus strand of JAFTRT010000213.1, from coordinate 11 downwards.
TCTCCGAAATC
>JAFTRT010000212.1 GCA_017462145.1 Clostridia bacterium | reverse complement strand
CCGCCCAAGGGAATATACACGTACTCCCGAAACCAAGCAGACAGGGTGATGTGCCATCGGTGCCAAAATTCCCGCACCGACCGTGCCGTATAAGGATAATCGAAATTTTGCGGAAGCAAAAAGCCAAACATCCGCCCCAGCCCTACCGCCATATCCGAGTATCCCGAGAAATCATAATAGATCTGCAAGCCAAAGCAGACGAGCCCCATCCAAGCCGTCACAGGGGAACCGTGCTCGGCGGTCAGACCTCGCATGGCATCCCAAATCGCACCTGCGCTATTGGCAAGGAGAACCTTTTTGCAAAGCCCTGCAGAGAAGGTCACAAAGCCCTCTGCCACGTCCGAAAGCGTCTCCCGCCGCCGAGCGAGTGCATCACGCAGATCGGAATAGCGAACGATGGGTCCTGCCACCAGTTGAGGGAAAAAGGTCAGATACGCCCCAAAGCGAACGGGGCTTTTGCAGGCCTCGGTCTCTCCTCGGTACACGTCTGCCACGTAGGACAGTGCTTGAAACAAATAAAAGGAAATCCCCAACGGTAACAAAATGCCAAGGGGAGACCACCCCAAAAGTCCCCGTAAAAAATCCGTGTACTTAAAGTAGATCAAAATTGCCAGATCCAGCACCGCCGTTGCCGCCATCAGCAGCTTGCGACGGCGTGTGTGCTCCATCCAAAGGCCAAGACCGTAATGCAAAAGAGCCACCGTCAACATCAGAACCACCAACGAAGGCTCGCCCCATGCGTAAAAGACCAAGCTTTCCAACAGTAAAATTCCGTTTCGCCATGACCGAGGGGCAAGGTAATACAACCCCAGGGCCATTGGCAAAAACAGAAACAAAAATTCAAGCGACGAAAACAGCATAGCATCCCTTCCTTTTGTTATGTAGAAGGGAGCGAGTGTTATCGACTCCGCAAAACCTCCGATGCGGCATATAACATTCCCAGCTTGCCGCTTTCATAGGTCAGGCCGCCCTGCAAATAGGCGATATACGGCTCACGCATGGGGCCGTCTGCCGACAGCTCAATGGAAGAGCCTTGAGTAAAGGCACCTGCCGCCATAATGACCGCATCCGAATAACCGGGCATGGCCCATGGCTCGGGAGTCACAAAGGAATCCACCGGCGAACCTGCTTGAATTCCTCGGCAAATGGCGCACAAGCCGTTGGGATCGTGGGTAATGACAGCCTGAATAATATCGTGGCGTGTTTCATTCCAATGAGGCTCCACCTCAAATCCCAATCCGTCGGGGCCGAACATATAGGCGGCCAGATGGGCAGTCTTGAGGGCCTCCGCCGTGGTATGAGGAGCATAGAACAAGCCCTTGAACATCAGCTTGGTCTGTCCCAAGGACGCCCCTGTTTCCAGACCGGTTCCCACCGAGGTCAGACGGTAGGAGGCCAGCTCCACCGCACGCTGTGTTCCTGCCAGGTACCCTCCCGTTTCGGCCATACCGCCGCCCGGATTTTTGATGAGAGAGCCGATGATCAGGTCAGCCCCCACTGCAGTAGGTTCTCGGGTCTCGGTAAATTCACCGTAGCAGTTATCCACCACCGCATAACAGTCGGGCACCAAGGACTTGACGAAGGCAATGATTGCTCCGATCTCGTCCACACTTAAGGTCTTGCGGTTCAGATACCCCTTGGAGCGTTGGATAAAGACCACCTTCACCCGTTCGCCCTCTTGGGTCAGCATGCGGCGGATCGCCTCAACGTCAAAGCCACCGTCTTCCAACAGATCCGCCTGACGGTACTCCACGCCAAAATCCCGCAAGGAACCGTTGCCGGGGGTTCCCGTGTTACCGATCACCTCGTCCAACGTATCGTAAGGCTTGCCCGCAATG
>JAFTRT010000211.1 GCA_017462145.1 Clostridia bacterium | reverse complement strand
TGCCAGCATCCTTTGGAAAGATCCCGCCAAGGCCGCTGATGCGGCGGCAAGTCTGAAGCTGACTGAGGAGGATGCAAAAAGCCTCGGTGTCATCGAGAGGATCCTCTCCGAAAAGGAGATGGGCAAAAAAGAATTTTATGACCGCTTACGCGCCTTGCTTTGCGAGGAGCTCTCACTTCTGATGAATGACTCGGATCTGGTGTCAAAACGATATGACAGATTCCGCGAAATCGGCGTCAGCGCAGTCGTAAAGGAGAAATTATGAGCATATATCAAAAGTACTGCCGCGAAATCACCGATGATCGGGGTGACGTGGTCAAGCTGACTCTGGACTATCCCGAGGACTTTAACTTCGGCTATGACGTGGTGGATAAAACAGCGGAGGAGACACCCGACAAGCGTGCCCTTGTATGGTGCAACGTAGAGGGTGAGGAACACGTCTTTACCTTTGGGGACATAAGAGACGGAAGTAACCGTATGGCAAACGTGTTCCGAAGTGCCGGCATCACTCGCGGAGACCGGGTAATGCTGATACTGAAGCGGCACTACGAATATTGGTTTGCGGCGGTGGCGCTTCATAAGCTGGGTGCAGTCATGATCCCCGCCACCCATATGCTGACCGTGAACGATCTGGTGTACAGGATCAAGGCATCAAGGGCAAAAGCGATCGTATGCACGTCCCAAAACGGCGTACCCCAAAAAGTCCGCGAGGCTCTTGCCGAATCCGGCACTACCGCAAAGCTGTGGTGCGTGCAATCGGATGCAGAGGGATTTGAGAACATCACCGACGCAATGAAATCAGCCGACACCGAGCTTGAGAGGATCCCCACAAAGGTCACCGATCCCATGATGCTGTACTTCACCTCGGGCACTACGGGTTACCCCAAAGGTGTGATCCACAGTCACAGCTATCCCCTCGCCCACATTGCAACGGCAAAATATTGGCAACAGGCCGAGGACGGCGGACTCCATTTCACCGTAGCGGAAACCGGTTGGGCGAAGGCATCCTGGGGCAAGCTCTACGGTCAGTGGCTTATTGGCTCTGCAGTCATGGTCTACGATTTCGACAACTTTGAGCCAAAGCAGCTCACCCACATCATCAACAAATACGGAGTTACTTCATTTTGCGCACCGCCGACGGTGTACCGCTATCTCGTCCGCAAGGGGATCCCCACTATGCCTACACTGAAGCACGCCACCACCGCAGGAGAGATGTTATCTCCCGAGGTATTCCGCAAATTTACCGAGGGTACGGGGCTTGAGCTACACGAGGGATACGGACAAACGGAGACCACTCTGCTTCTCGGAAATTTCATAGGCAGAAAAGCTGTGGAAGGCTCCATGGGAACGCCGTCACCGTTCTATAACATCGAGCTTCGCGGCAAGGACGGAAAGCCTGTCCCCGTGGGAGAGATCGGCGAGGTTGTCGTGATCCCCGACGAAAAAAACGTTCATCCCGGCATATTTACGGCATATCTCGACAACGAGGAGCAGTATAATTACGTATGGCGTGACGGCGTGTACCACACGGGAGACGCGGCATACGCAGACGCTGACGGACGGTATTGGTTCCACGGCAGATTTGACGATATAATCAAAACTGGAGGATTCCGCGTAGGCCCCTACGAGGTTGAGAACGTACTGATGGAGCATCCCGCCGTGGTGGAATGTAGCGTCATCGGCGTGCCCGATCCCCTGCGGGGTCAGGCGATCAAGGCAGTCATCGTCCTCGGCCAAGGGTATACTCCCTCAAAGGAGCTTGAGGTAGAGATCCGTGACTTCTGCAACGGAAGGCTGGCGGAATACAAGTGGATAAGGCTCATCGAATTTACGGATG
>JAFTRT010000210.1 GCA_017462145.1 Clostridia bacterium | reverse complement strand
TTTGCGACAGCATCGCCATCATTGAGGGCGGAGAGATCGTTCTGTTTGGCGAATTGTACGATATCAAACGCAACTACCCAAGAAACCGCTTGGAGGTTGTCAGCACACAGTGCGAGCAGATCCTTTCCGAGTATCCGGATATAGCCAATTCCACAGGAGAGCACAGCGTGCAGATCAGACTTTCCTCTCCCGAAGAAAAGCAGGGCCTGTTCCAAAAGCTGACGCAAAAATACGATGTGGATGAAATCAAGGTATTCGAGCCATCCTTAAACGACATCTTCGTCGAATATGCGGGAGGTGAACACAAATGAAGCAGTTTTCAAAAATTCTCAAATTTGAACTGAAAAATTATCTGCAAAACAAGATCTTCGTAGGCATCACCGTGTTTTTGGTGGCGGTGATTGCCATTGTCATGTTTTTTCCCCGTCTTGCAGGCGCATTCGCTTCTGATAATGCCGATGCGGCTCCCGATGATTCCGAAAAGCCCGTCATCGCCGTTCTCACCTCGGACAAAGACATGGAAGGCTTGTTACAAAACACGTTTTCTTCGGTATTTTCCGATCATACCGTCACGGTTCTTGAACAAAGCGAATTGGAGTCGGTAAAGGAAAAAATCCAAAATGGGGAAATGCAGTGCGCCTTTGCCTTGAAGGATCTGACCTCGTATACCTACTATGTCAACAATTTATCTCTGTACGATTCCAATGCCGCCATTGCCGCAGAGGCTTTGCAAACGGTCTACCGGATGAATGCAATGATCAATCAAGGGCTTACTCTCGAGGAGGCACAGGCGGTTTTAACAACGCCGATCAACTATGAGACCGAAAGCCTTGGCAAAAACCAGATCGAAAACTTTTTCTACACCTACATTATGATCTTTGCCCTGTACATGGTGATCCTGCTCTACGGTCAGATGGTTGCAACCAACGTCGCCACAGAAAAAAGCTCCCGTGCAATGGAGCTGCTGGTCACCAGTGCCAACCCCGTCAGTATGATGTTCGGCAAGGTCATCTCCTCCTGCTTGGCAGGGCTTTTCCAGCTCGTCGCCGTATTTGGATCCGCATTGCTGTTCTTCCACGTCAATGCTTCCTATTGGAGCGGAAACGTCATCATTGAATCCATCTTCAACATGCCCATCGAATTATTCATCTATATGCTTCTGTTCTTCGTCCTCGGATTTTTGGTATATGCGTTTCTGTACGGAGCCATCGGCTCCACCGCCTCCAAATTAGAGGATATCAACACCTCGGTCATGCCCGTTACCGTCTTGTTCATCATCGGCTTTTTCATCGTTGTCTTTTCCATGACAGAGGGGAATGTAGATAATTCGCTGATGAAGATCGCCTCCTTCGTGCCGTTTACCTCTCCCATGGCAATGTTTACCCGTATCGCCATGACCACCGTGCCCCTCTACGAGATCCTGATCTCCATACTGATCCTGATAGCCTCGGTCTTTGGCGTCGGGTTCCTTTCCGCAAAGATCTACCGTGTAGGTGTTCTTCTGTACGGTACTCCGCCCAAGATCGGTGCGATCATCAAGGCGATCCGTAAAAAATAATGAAAGAGAAACGGAATATGAAAATTGTATTTTTAGACGCCGCAACCCTTGGCGACGATCTTTCCTATGAGGCCTTTCAATCTCTTGGAGAGGTATGCGTCTATTCGGGAACCGACGGGGAAAGCTTTTCGGATCACATCAAGGGGGCAGATGTCGCCATTGTGAACAAATTCAAGCTGAATGCAGAGAATCTCCCCAAGGTAAAGGATCTTAAATTGATTTGCATCGCCGCCACGGGATTTGATAACGTGGATATCGACTATTGCCGCAAAAAGGGAATTGCCGTAACAAACGTGGTAGGATATTCCACCAACTGCGTTTTCCAATTGACAGTTGGCATGGCGCTCTCCCTCTATACCAAGCTCTGGAACTATACCGAGTTTGTTCGCAGCGGAGACTACACCCGCTCGGGCATTGCCAACCGCCTCTCACCTTCGTATCACGAGATTGCAGGAAAAACCTGGGGCATCGTAGGCTTTGGAAACATCGGCAAGCAGGTGGGCTCGGTTGCAAAAGCTCTCGGCTGCCGTGTGTTGGTAAATAAAAGAACCCCCATTGACGGGTGGAGTTGTGTGGATTTCGATACGATTTGTCAAGAATCC
>JAFTRT010000209.1 GCA_017462145.1 Clostridia bacterium | reverse complement strand
TTTTTATTTTTCGCTTTCGTCTATCTTGACGATTTTGAGCGCAGATTCCAATAGAATGTTGATGACCTCGTTGCGAGAACGGTTGGTTTGCCCCGAGATCGTATCCAGCTCGGCAATGGTTTCATCTCTCATGCGAACCGAAACGATCTTGTAGCCATCATCTCCCCGTTTGGCGGATTTCTTTGTGATTTTAATCTCTTTTTGCTGTTCCATCGTTTTTTCCTCAAAAAAATATATATTATATTTCTATTATATCTTGACAAAATGATAAATAATATGTTAAAATTATATAGTCACAATATAACTATAAAAATATAGTTTGGAGGAAGTATGAAAAGAGAAGCAACGGTACAAATATCGAAAGAGAAGCAAACACCCAAACCGGATGGTGGAAGAGCATTGTTTTGGTTGGCCGGAATTTTTGGGATACAGATTGTAGGGAACGGTTTGGTTTCTGTGCTTGGCTTTTGGATTGAAACAATCATCAAGCAAAGCAAAATCGGAACGATGGAGGAAGCCTTTCGAATTTTGAATGAAAAAGCAGACTTTTTACAATGGTTTTTCTTGGATATTGGAGTGGAAGAAATTGCGGTTTGCGTACAATTTCTTCGATTCGCTGTTTTGGCAGTCATGGTGCTGATCGGTGTGTTGCGAAACGGAAAATACCGTCGAGAGGTAGAGGAAGATCTTTTTCCTCAGCATATTGTTCTTCGATGGCTTTTGTACATTGTGATTGCTTTTACTTTATTGTTGCCTACTATGTTAGTGATTGCACAAATATTGAGCGATCCCACTCAAATAGCAATCATCCTATCCAACTTTTTGTATCTTTCGATGAATTTGCTGCTGTACTACTATTTTGGACTTTTTTGGCTTCGCAAGCTTTCGGTTGGAAGAGTGGCCAAGCTGTTGATTCCAACGGGCATGTTTTTGGTTGGTGAAACCATGATAGGCTTGTTCCAATTTATGTTTGAAAAAGGATTATCATTGTTTGGAAATGACTTTGTTGTTCCTCGGTTTGTGTTAAGCAAAGCGGAAACCGATATTCCAACTTTTTTGATCCTATGCGGTATTTTAATTGTTGCAACGATCATTGGAGGGTTGGTTTTTCAATCCACAGAGAATGTTTTACTTTCCATTCTGCCAACATCGTTGCTTGCAAATTTTATGATTTTCTACCTCCCGTGGCTTCTTTTCTACGGTGTGAAAAGGTTAAACCGATTAGGCGGAATTGTGGCTTTTGTGTTGATTCTATGCGCTATGGTCGGTTCTGCATTCGTTTTACTCTTCTTTCTCATTTCAGCCATTGTCAAGCTTGCTCGCAAGCAACCGCAAGAATAAAACAACTGTTCTTCTACTCAATGGCAAGTTTCTGCTATTTCGATTTTAAGATAAAACAGGCAACCGTATACGTACGGTTGCCTGTTTTTGTTATCGTTTGATTACACCTTCTGCGGAACGGCTTCGCCGTCCACGATGATGCGAGGGGAACCCTGCTTGGGGAATTCCACCTGTGCCGCCAGATCGCCCAGGCGGAACATTTGGTTGGTTCCTCGGAGGGCAAAGGGACGGGTGCTGATATCAAAACGGTCACCGTCAATGGTGATGACGGCCTTGCCCGTCAGATAAGAGCAGGTCAGCTCCACGGTGTGTTCGATTTGCTTGCCCGTGGGTTCGCCGCTTTCCTCGTTGATCTCATCCTCTTGGATGCTCCATCGGTATTGCTTTGCCATAATGCCTCCTTGTTAGATTTGATAAAGATAGGGAATGACAACGGTTCCCGACATATCCAAGATCAACTCTCGGTTTTGGATGATCCTTGCAATGTCGTAAGAATCGGTCAAGGGCTGTTGGGTGCGGGCAACGCACAAACCTAAGTCGATCTCCTGGTGAAAGTCGCTTCCGCCCGATACGAGCAGATCGTGCTCCTTGGCATATCGTGTTGCCACGGCAATTTTGGAGTTGTGCCGTTGGTGCAGATTCATGCTCTCAATACCATCAATGGCCGTCAAAGGTGCTAATTCCATGTTAGAGCGGAAGGGATGGGCTTGCAGGATCACATTTCGTTCGGTCTTGGCTTCCTTGTAGAAGGTCTCAATGCCGTACGGAAGCAAGCGAATGAAATGCTCCACGTCGTCGGGGCAAACGCCGTACACCAAATAGTCGTTTGCGTTTTCGGGAAAGCGGATTTCCACACCAAACAGGATGCGCATCCCCGTTCCCTCGGCGGCCTCGCAGGCCAGCTCGTAATCCAAAAGATATTCCCGTGCCCGTTCCTTGGGATCTCCCTCCATCCACAAAGGATTGAGATGGTTGGTGATCGTCAGGGCATCACAGCCAAACTGATGATAAAGCGCTACCACCCGAGGTGCGGTGACTTTACTGCAAGCGCTGACGGGCGAGGTGTGGGTGTGAAGCTCGGTTCGGTAGGGGTATTGTTTCAAGATGGATGCAAATGGGTTCATGATTGTTCCTTTCCATGGCCGATTTAGGCTAGATCCTCCGGATTGCAGAGGCGATCAAATTCTTCGCCATCCAAAAAGCCCAAGGCAACACAGGCCTCCCGTAGGGAAAGATCCTTTTCATGAGCCAATTTTGCCACTTTGGCGGCTTTCTCATAACCGATATGAGGATTCAGAGCGGTGACGCACATCAGCGAACGCTCCAAATTTTCTCGCATTTGCTTACGATTTGCTCGGATTCCTTCCGCACAACGGAGACGGAAGGAGGTCATACCATCCGAAAGCAGACGCACCGACCGTAAAAAGTTGTCGATGCAAACGGGCAGATAGACGTTCAACTCAAAATTCCCTTGCGAAGCTGCCATGCCGACTGCCACGTCGTTGGCCATGACCTGAAGTGCGATCATGGTCAAGGATTCGCATTGGGTGGGATTAACCTTTCCCGGCATAATGGAAGAGCCGGGTTCATTTTCGGGAATAAAGATCTCCCCAAGACCGTTTCGAGGTCCCGATGCCAGCCAACGGACGTCATTCGCCATCTTCATCAGATCGGCGGCCAGACCCTTGACGGCACCGTGCGCAAAGACCAGCTCGTCCAAAGAGGTCAGAGAGTGGAATTTGTTGGGGTTGTAGGAAAATTCCCGTCCGGTCAAACGGCACATCTCATCCGTGACCAATCGGTCAAATCCGTCGGGTGCATTGAGACCCGTTCCCACTGCCGTACCGCCCAAGGCGAGGTGGCGCAGGGAATCACAAGCGCTTTGCAGATGGATGACATCCTGCTCCAAAGAGGCACGCCAACCTGAGATCTCATGAGAGAACCGGAGAGGAACAGCGTCCTGCAAATGAGTGCGTCCGCACTTGATGGCATCCTGATTTTCCTCCTCTAAACGGAGCAAGGTAGCCGTAAGCGCTTGGACAGAGGGAATCAGTTTGTCCTCCAGAGCCAGCCGAGCCGCCACTTGCATGGCAGAGGGGAAGGTATCGTTGGAGGATTGAGACATATTGACATCGTCGTTGGGGTGAAGAAGCGTGCGTCCGACCTTGCGGTTGGCATAGCCCGCAATCACCTCATTGACATTCATATTGGTCTGTGTTCCCGATCCGGTCTGCCAAACCACCAAAGGAAATTCTTCGTCCAAAGAGCCGTTGATGACGGCTTGGCATGCTTCCTCTATGGCGGATCGCTTCTCCTCGGTCATACGGTTGGGGCACAGGGCTTGGTTGGCTCGTGCAGCCGCCAGCTTGACATAGCCGAATGCGTGCAGGATCTCGGTTGGCATCCGCTCCCGCCCGTCGCCAATGGGAAAGTTCTCCAAACTGCGTTGGGTTTGTGCTCCCCACAAACGGTGGGCAGGAACGGCCATCTCGCCCATGGAATCGTGCTCGATCCGATACTCGGTAAAGGAAAGCCGATCGGAAGCGCCTGTTATGGAGAGAGAACGGATGGGATGCTCTGCACAAACGGTTACCATCGCACAAAGTTCATCCATACAGACCGTGCCGAAGCGCAGTGACCCTTCCTCAACAGGGGAAGGGGAAGAGAGGAGCGCCGAAAGCCCCTGTCCGCTGCGCTTGGCAACGGCTTCTTTTTTGGTCCAAATGCGATAAAAGCAGAAGCGTTTGTCGTTGGCACGATTGACGGCCTCTTGCTCCTCCTGTGAGAAGAAACGAGCGGCCAGCTCATCCACGTGGGGGCGGTCTGCTAACAGTTCCGCATCCATGCCTACAGCGCCCTCGTTTTCCGAGAGTGCGGCGATGCACAGCCCCTTGCTGTGAGAGAGACTGAAGTACAATTGGGGGCAGGCGAGAAAATAGGGCTTGCCCTCAGGGGTGCGGCAAATCGTCAGATTCTCCGTGACGGTTTCTGTCAATCGGGACAGTGCAACCAGCGCCCCAAGAGAGCATCTTGCGGCCTCGGTATTGCCCATTGCGGCGATCCGCATCGCTTCCGCCTCTCCGAAGGGAAGAGAACGGGCAAGAGCGGCATAGTCCGTTGCCTGTTGCGGCAGATCGTTGATGTGGTAAACAAACAGCTTCATCGAACATTCCTCACTTGAAAGATTCAAGTTTCATTATACACCATCTGTACCGAAAAAGCAAGACGTTTTCCCGATTTTTCGGGAGGGATCAGGTTTCTTAAAAATATCGATTGATCGTTTTTTCCACCTGCCAAGCCCCCGTCACTGTTTCCCCTCCCAAGGAGGGGATTCTCTCCCGATACCGCTTGTCCAAAGTGGAGGACAGCTCCGGAATCTCTTCCAAAACCAAAAGAGAGGCCAAGGCATAGGCGGCGCAGGCAGACAGTTCCTCCATGAGAGGAAAGGGCGCATCCAGGGAAAAATCAAAGGGCTGTACCGCTCCTTCTACCCCTCGGCTCTGCCGCAGAGCACGGTCTGCGGCAGAAAGATCAGAGGCCACGAGACGAAGGAGGGCAGGGGTACGCATGATGTAATCCGACACCTCACTGCTGATATTGCTCTCGGCCAGCAGAGAAAGGGCCAGATCCAGAACGTCTCGGTTGGTCATACCTTAAGCGGACAGCGTGGTGTTCATGACCACCAGTTCTTTGGGGTAGATAATGCCTGCGCCGAACAGATGCAGTCCCTTGACCGCATCGGCAAAGCGCTTTTCGGGACGGTAAGCATCGATCTCGGAGAGCTGTTCCGCAAAGGCGATGGCACGCTTGGTGCGGACGAAGCACTTGTGCACGGAATCCACCTGTGCGATATTGTTGGAGACAAACACACGGCAACCCATCATACTGCCGATACAGCCGGCCTCCAAAGCCTCGCCGTTATCGGTAGCCAGCTTAATCTTGGCCTTGAGGATAAGAGACGCTACAGCAGGGGATACCTCCACCACTACCTCCTCGGTGTCGTACACGTTGTTTTCATACAGCTTTTGCCGTGCCGCCAGGATAAAATCGGCAATGTTCTCGGCGGTAGCGGAGCTGGCCTCTACGGTCTGTTCGTGTCCGTCGTGCAGACCAAATACGTAGCGATCCGCCTCGTTGGCCAAAGAACCGGCGGCCATTTTCATGGCGGCCTCCATCAAGCGAGGATTGCTTTGGGCACGGTCAATATCGTCGATCTGAAAATTGAAATAATTTGCGTTGGAGATGGCAAGCTCCCTTACCGTATCGGAGAGGGTTTGGGGAATGCTCATGTCGGTGTTCTTGACATAAGGGTTGACCGCAATATCTCCCACACCGCAAATGCGGACAACGGAGCCTCGGTTTTTGATCTCGCCCTCAAATTCCCGATAACAATGGGAAACGGCAATGTAACGCTTGTCCAACTCTGTATGGAGGGTTTCGCTCCATACGGTGGGAATAAAATTGGTAATAGACATCAATATAGATCCTTTCTTTGAATGATTTTACGGATGAACGACGGTTCAAAGGGAGCTCCACTTCTTCATGGACTCCCGAATCGTCTGATAATGAAGCCGAACTTGGGCAGGAGACATTCGTTTGACCTCGTCGGGAGTGTAATATTCTCCCGAGGTTCCCAGACCTGCGGCTCCTGCCGCCCGTTGGGCGTTTTGGCGATTGACCGATTCTCCCCTCAGCCGCATCGTCTCTTGCTGTTTTTCGTACAAGGCATAGGCGGCAGCCAAGGGAAGCCCTTTGGCTTCGGCATCGGTTCGGACCTCGTCGGGAATTTCGGAAGGGGAAACGTGGGGGAAAAGACGGGAAAATTCCTCCCGCTCCCGTCCCCGTGCCAGCTCTGCCTCATAACGCTTGGTCTGCTCGGTCAGCTCTTCCCGAAGCTTTGACAGCTCCTTTTGAAGCATACTGACGGTGTCGGCCTTCTCCTCGGCTTTGGTCGGGGCACTTCCGTCCGATTCCGAAACGGGCGAGAGACAGCATGCATCTTCCTCCACAGATTCTTGGTTTGGCAGTACGGTCTCATCGGTTGTATGGTTCATTGGTTTCCTCCTGTTTTTGAATTTGCTCGATTAAGGTTTCACGGTGGGCCACCAGTCCTCTTGGCAGACGGCGCAGGTATTCCTCCACGGTAATATGTCCGCCGTCCAACAAACGGTCCAGCATATTTTGAATTCCCGAGGCCGTGTACCGTGTCACCTCGGTCACCTCTACCACGGCGGCAGGGAATCCTTGCTTGAGCAGAGAGAAATCTGCCTGCCGCAGGGCGATACCGTTTTCGGTACGGCAACAGAGCAAACGCTCGGAGGGGTAATAGGCACACATCATATCAGCCCATATATTGGCAAGCTGCTCTACGGCACTGTAAAAGCCTACTCTCACCTGAGCCAGCGGAATGCGAGAGGTTTCTTGAAGTGCCAAAATAGCACTGGTATTGCTGGCTTCCGCATCCCCTAAGGCTGCCTCGGTGGCACCCATCAACTCCTTGGTCAGAGCAACCGCACTGTCGATCAACTCGATATATCCCTCTTGCATCTGTCCTACGCCTACCACCGATACGGCATCGCTGATATTGCCGCCGCCCACGGCGGCAATGGCCTCTCCTACGGTGTTGGACCATTCGGGGATCTTGGATTTGTCATATACCACCTTGGAGAAGGCTGTATCGGTCATGTGCTTCATGACCATGGCGTAGGCGCGGTTGATAAATTGCTGATTGGGAATGAGGCCGGAGATGGGAGAGGTTCCGTGAAAGCTGTTTTTGGTTGGGATCCAGTTGAAATAGGCCACGGGGTACAAACGGCAGTCGGTGCGTCCCCGTCGGATCACACAGTGCTTGGTGGATTTTTCAAAAACAACCCGACCGGTCTCTTTCCAAAATTTAATGATATAGGTGGCCTTGGCCTCCTCCTCTCCCGCAAGCTCGTAACGGGAGCGGTCTCCTGCTCCCGTCCCGTCGATACCGTCGGGGAGGATTCGTTTGCGCTCATCCTCGGAGACGCCGGCTTCTTCTGCCTCCCGTTTGAGTGCAGCGGCCGAGCTTCGGCCTGCCAAAATGATGTAATCTTGGGATTGGATATCGGCACGGTTTACGTCGGCGACAAAGAGATTGACGCTGTCAATGACTTCGGTCACAATATCTCCCTCAAAGCTTTGGGGTGTTTGGATATGAGGGTTCCAATAGCAATAGAGGACGCCGTCTCCCGTTATGGCGGCATCGGTGAGTAGCTGCATGAGCTTGCGATCCATGCCGCTTTTCTCCCAACGGTATGCCGCATGCTGACTGATGGCAGACAGCCCTTCCCGTAACAGCTCGGCTTCCGCACCATTGCGGCAAAAGGGGAGGGCATCGTCGGTGTAACGAATCGAGAGATCGGTGGAGGCAACGGTGCACACCAAATAGTCTATCACCCGTCGAATCACGTTGAAAACGGGCTTGGGCAGACCGTTCCCCTCTCCCGTCTCCCATTGTTCCCCACGATAAAAGCGTTCGTTGCGGCGGATCTGCTCGTACAAGCCCAGCCTGCGCTTGTATTCTTTGCCGGCCTCATATTGACGCCAGCTCGTTGTAATTTCTTTCATAAAATTCCTTTCTGTTGTAAGATCAGCGAGCCTCCATGGAGAGACGGTGAATGGTCAACGGCTCCTTTGCCTCGTGGGTCAACTCCACGGTAGCACCGTGAAATCGGCCCGAATGTAAGCGGTGACGGCGCATCGTATGTCCCTCACAGCTTCGGCTGTCTCGCTGGTGAAGATTGAGGGCAAAGACGGTATCGCAAAGACCGTCGGCACAAATGCGGACGGTAGGAGGAACCGGTGTGGTATCTGCGGTAACAGACAGGGCGGAAAGACGTTTGCGTTCACGGCTTCCAAAGTCCAAAATACCGCTTCGAAAACGGGCGCAAATGGGAATCGCCTGACCGTAAACGTCCAAATCGTAAGAAAGCGAGGGGTCAAAGCAGTAGATGCGGTTGCCGTAGGTAAAGCCGATCTCCCCATCCATGGCAAAAAAACGATCGGCTCGGATGCCCTCCAATCGTGTCCAGGCTCCCGTCTCGGTGGAATAGACCCAAACCAGTCCCTCGGGGGAGGAGCGTTGGTGAATCCAAAGCTCGCCTCGTTCCCGATGGGAGAAGAGAACGGCATGGGTGAAAAAATCATCGGACAGCTCGGATGCGATAGGGGCAGAGATGCTGTATGCATTACATTCGTTTCGCTCATCGGTCTCTGAGGTCCACCGCAGAATGGTGTGCTTTCCGACCGATACAGGGTCGTTTCCCAAAACGGTGGCACCGTGCAATACGGCACAGGTAGCGGAGGAATTGATATTCATGGTAGGAAGATCCTCCAATCCGCAGGCAGAGGTGTCGGCCATCCATACGTCTCCCTCGGTAAAGATCAACAGGCGGTCAAAATGACGTGCCACAGCACGAACAGCGTATTGGCCGTCTCCAACCGTAAATTCGTATCGCTCCGGGAAATACAGAGGGTCGCTCTGTTCCATCGAGCTTTGGCTTTGCTCCATATCCTCACGGCTGACGTAAGCCGAAGCATATAGCACATTGGGGCGGTCTCCTCCCCACAGAAAGACACGGCTGTTGCTGATTCCGCCGAAGACGGCGGCGGAACGGGAGGAGAGCAGGTGAGCCTTTTCCTCATCGGTCATAGCATAGCGAAGAAGGATCTCAATGCGATCCCCCGCTTTCAGGTCAGAGATCCCGATGGTGAGAAGATGCTCAAAATAGGAATAATCGTCGGTGGTCAAAGTGATCCCGTTTCGCTTGACCGACAAAATCTGTTCTACCTTTCGGTTGATCATCAGATAAGCCGAGGGGCTTTCCTCTGCCAAAAAGGTCAGTCTGGCATAGGAATTGAGGCGGTTTAAGCTTTGGTGTATCTCCCCCTCGATTCCCGTATGTCGATCCTTGGCTACCAGAGGAATATAGCCCATAGCCTGGGAGACCGACTCACGGGATACCGTGTAAATTCCCGTTCCATCGACCAAAAACAGCCGATTGCGGTAATGGAAAAAATCTGCCTCTCCCGAAGAGGAGCCGCAAGTGCCTACGGCGGTGTATCTTGCGGCATCCGGTTGAACGAGATAGACCGTGTTGCCGCACAGGGCAAAGCATACCAGCTCATCAGACAGCTTCCCTCGCCAAATGGCACGAATGTTGTGAGGAAGCGCCAAAAGGAAGCGGTGGCCGTACCGTTTTTTTAAGGATCCGTCGCTTTGGATACAGAAATTGCACAGCTCTGCCGTAGAGGGCTTGCCCGAATGGGTTTTACGGGTATCCACACCCGTAAAACCGTTAAACTCCGCCGTTAGGACGGAGGAAGAGGTGCGTGTTGACATATCGCTCCTTTCTGATTTTGTGTTCACAGACAAAAAAGAGGTGCTATGGCCATAGAGAAGACCCGTGGGGAGAAAAGCGGAAAGGGAGGCACTCTTGCTCGGTAGGACTGACGGGACAACGGCTCATCACACCGTACCGCAAGGCCTCGGGGGCGTGGGTGATGCGATGGGGCTCTCCTGCCGCATCCTCGGCCTTCTGCCTGTGACAAAGCAAGGCGGGAAGCGAATGGAT
Organism: Clostridia bacterium; assembly: GCA_017462145.1. The sequence continues at coordinate 3,751 of JAFTRT010000209.1, read as the reverse complement.
CAGCTCGCCGCAGGCAGAGGAGATCCGAAGATGGGGATGAGAGTTGTTTTCCTGTAAGTAATTTCGGAGCATGCGCCAACCGGGAATTCGCCTATCGTCGGCAGGAAGCATAGGAGGCATACCGCCTTGCCGTTGCATCAACTCAAAGCCGCTTCGGCCGCTGTCCTGCCTGCGATTCCACAGGTCGGGAGAAGCCACCGCAAAGGTGGCTTTCTCACCAAAACACAGGCGGCTGATGCGCTCTGCCGCTTCGGACAGGGTAAGATTGGCCTCGCAATGCTCCCGCAAAACAAACAGATTTCCTGCATCATCCTCCCCCATCAACAGAGCCGCCAGCATATCAAAGCCGTAGTCGATGGCAACAAAGCGTTGCAGCTCTCTCGGAAGCTGTGCCGGCGGCAAAACGTGGACGGACGGATCGAATTCGGGAAAGAATTGTCCCTCAAACACATCCCATTTTCCGTAGAGCCAAGCCTCCCGTAAACGGGGCGGCAGAGACTCCAAGGATCGGGCATAGTCGGGGTCTGCCTCCATGAGAATGGGATTGTCATACACGAAAGCAGGGATAAAGCTGTAATCCTCGGGTCGCTCATCCGAGCGAAATTCCCGATCCACAAACAGCCGTTTGACCCATGCGTGTCCAACGCCTCCGGGATTACAGGTCAGATACATTCGACGGGGAACTTGTCTCGTGCCTCGAAGGGAAGCCTTCAAAATTAAAAAAATGTGTTCACTCATCTGTGTTGCTTCATCGATGGCAATGACGTCATATTCCTGACCCTGATACCGAAGAACATCTCGGTCACAGGCGCAGTATCCCAAAAAGATACCGCTTCCGTTGGGAAACCGCAGCAGGTGGTCGGCCTCACGGTACTCCACCAATTGTCCGTATTCTTTCAAAAAAGGGAGAAGATGATTGGCTCGCAGCTCGGACATTGTTAGCCGAAGAAGCAGACAGCGCAGGCCTTCATAGCGAAGGCACATGGCCACCAGCTTTCGGCGTAAGGCCCACGATTTTCCGCCGCCCCGTGCACCGCCGTAGGCGGTAAAGCGAGTGCGAGAGGCAAAGAAGAGGGCTTGCCTTGGGGTAGGACGACCCGGGATCCGTATGGCATGATCCGTCATTGTCCGTCCTCCCAAATATCGTGTTCAAAGCGAATGGTCATCTGTCCTTCTCCCTCCTTGATCTCTTTCCTTTTTTTCTCCTGTTCGTAGCCTAATCGCTTTTTCAGGTAAGCCGAGAGCAAGGTGGGGGAGAGGGAAGAATTGAGTGCCTCGTCCTCCAGAACCGTACAAAGCCGTTCGTAAGCAGTCGGATCTTCTTTCGCAAGCTCCTCCAGCTCCGAAAGCCCCGTGCTCATATAGCGGCAAAAGCCGGCTGCATTGGGAAAACGAAAACTTTCTTTTTTGCTCCCTCCCTCCACAGGGACTTGTCGGCAAAGTGACAAATACTCCTCCAGCTTCCTGTCCAACGTCCCCTCCCGACAGGCTTGCCGAAGAGGGGAGTTTTTGCTCGCCGCTGTCTTTGGCAGATTGCCGTCGATTGGGTTCATTCTGATTCCTCCTTTCTGTCTGTGTACGTCTATTGTACGGAAAATCATGGTTCCAAACCGTCTCAACCCGTCTCACCGAGTGTCAGAAATCAAAAAAGGACGCTTCCGAAGAAGCGTCCAAAAGACGGATTCAGTTAAGAGGAATAGCCTACTTGCCAAGCGTAGATGCTCTTGGCGGTCAGCACCGAAGTCAAGTTTGCGGTCTCAGCTTCCTCCGTAGGCGGTACAATAACCCGCATTTCATATCGAAGCAGATGAACCAACAGATTGTACCCATCGGGACCCATTTGACGGGAAACGTATTCATGGGGGAGCTCCTCTCCGTGATCGGACAGATCCAAAGCCAAAATGTTAAAAGCCAAGGAGAGCCGCTCAATGGCTCCATCCCGTCCGTCGTCCAACAGAATCCCCTCCGGCAGAATCAATCCCACTACGGCATTCGATTGGAGGGTGTGCACGGTGTCGGCCAGGGAGATCAGCGCATCCAATTGATCGGCTGTGGCATCGGGAGCAAACAGAAGCACATCGTCTGCACCGGCTTGCAGGGCTTCACATACCAAGGAGGCAGAGGCCGCCAGCTTGGCAGAGCGGATCAGCGCATCTTCTTCCGCACATTCGGTGAGCGTCAGAGACGCACTGACGTAGAAATCGTTTTCCTTGGGAAGCTCCAACAGCTCCCAAAGAGAACGGCTCCCCGAAAGCGTACCCCGGTATCCCAAAGCAGAAGCGACGGAGGAACGGTACAACAGCGTTCCGTCCTCACGATCCAAGGGAACGGATAAGGCGGTGCTTTCTGAATCCAAAGCGGAGATCTGAGAACGAAGAGAAGACAAAGGGGAACCGTCGTTACCTACCAAATAAACGGGAACGCCTCGTAAAGCAGGACCGTTGGTGGGGCGGAGGGGCAAGGAATTGTCGCCTGTGGGGGGCGATGAGCTTTCCTCACCGTTGTTCTGCACCTTGCCCAACAGCAACGAACCGACGATCACAAACACAAGCGCAAGAATCAGCACAACGGAAAGAGCCGTGATGAGAATCACACGGAACCGCCCTTTGGCATATACACTTTTTTTGTATTGCAGATGACGGCGATGTGCGTTCATGCTTCTCCTTTCCTGCTTGAAAACGGAATCTTATTCCGGCCGCTCCAATGCATTGACATTGAGGGACAGACAAAATTCGTTGGGCGTAAAGACAAATTGCTCGGAATACCGAGTATAGGCGGCGTATGCCAAAGCATCGGCCGCATCGGAGCGAAGGGTATCCAAATTCCGAAGGATGTAGCTGTCATCCAAGGAACGGCGCTCAATGATGTAAAAGCAGTCGGAATACACGCCGTAGCTGTTTTCTCCCTTTGCCTCAACAATTCCGCTGTATGCCCCCGTCTCCATTCCGTAAACGGCGGCGAGATAGGCTTCGTCCAGCTCATGGCGAGACATATAATAGCTTTCGGATACCGAAAGACCGAAATCCTCGTTGTAAACGCTTCCGATCAGCTCACTCATGGTCATGGCACCGCTGTTCAGCTTCCCCAGAGCCTCTTCGGCCAAGGCTAATTTTTGTTCTCGGTTTTCTTCATCAAAGAAAATGGCAATGTGGCGGGTGTTGACAAAATTCTGCCGCACGTATTCCATCATGCCATTGTCATCCGAGGGTAACGTACCCAAGTCTATGTAGGCGGATTGCAACTGACCGTACAGGTGATCCAATCCAAGGCAGTAGCGATAATAATGGTCAGTCATGTAGCAATATTCCAACCAAGACAGATAATAGCCGCGTTTGTCATCATGATCGGCAGCAATCTGTTCCTCAATCAGCTCCTTGACGGTATCCGCCAGTTCCTCTTCATCGTAGATCAATCCCGCATCCAAACAGATCTGACGGAGAACGGCATTCTGAATGATATTCTCCCAAACAAGCGCCTTCAGCTCTTCCTGGGTGTAGGTGCCGCCGTTGGCAGACAGCTCTTCCTTGTAATTTTCGCACAGGAAATAAAATTCTTCATAGTAGATGGGAAGTCCGTTGACCTCTCCCACTTCCGTCATCGCCAACTCTCCCGGCTTGACCGCTCTGGCTTTACTGCAAGAGACGATGGGATAGTACTTATACGTACAGCCCATTGACGGCACTTTTTGTTAGCGGCAGTAGATGCTGCCTTATCACAACAAAGAACTATTCGTGGTGGTAGGGTTCGTTCT
>JAFTRT010000208.1 GCA_017462145.1 Clostridia bacterium | reverse complement strand
GTCCTCAAAATATTGCTCCATAACGGGAAGCAGATCGGGATGAAAGCCCCAGAAATTCATGGACACCATCTCCTGCGGGTCAAGTCCGCCGTATTCTCCCACAATTCTGTGATCCTCTTCATAATGGATATCCGAGGTCTCGTCCACCTTGAGCAGATAGCCTCTTTCAATGTCACAAACGCCTCTGGTCACCGAACCGTTTTCACTCATAGTATTCCCCAAAATGTAAGGAACCATGGCAGCATCGGATTTTTCATTCAGGCTTTCCAGCATGTCATGTGCAATCTTGAAGGCTTCCTTACCGTAATAATCGTCTGCATTCACCGTTGCAAAGGGACCGCGGATCACATCCTTGGCGCAAAGCACGGCATGTACCGTTCCGAAGGGCTTGGTGCGCTCGGAAGGGATTTGATACCACGACGGCAAGGACGAGGTATCCTGCACAGCATAGTCCACCCGTACCTTTCCCTCAAGCCGTTTTCCGATGGTATTTTTGATCAGATCTACCATTTCTTCTTTGAGGATAAACACGATCTGGGTAAAGCCAGCCTCAATGGCATCGTGGATGGAATATTCCATCAGGATCTCGCCGTGAGGTCCTACCTGTGAGATCTGTTTGTTTCCGCCAAAACGACTGCCAAGACCGGCAGCCAAAATAACAAGTGTCGTTTCTTTCATTGCATTTGCCCCCTTTCGGAACAGCGTTCCGTTCCTGTATGCATTATTATACAATGAAACAAACGGGTTGTCAAGGGGAGATTTTCCCCTATTTTGCATTTTGTCCCCAAAAAGGGTACGAATGAGGTATAAAAAACAGGAATATTTCACTTTGTTTGATGTTTTTTTCTTTTTTTTCGCCGAAAGAGATTGACAATAAAGGCATTTCGTGATAAAATAATTAGTGGTAAAAAATCGGAAAATATTCTTCCAACGCATTTTGCTAAAGCATTACAAACTGAAAGGATGAAATCAAAATGGCTACACTGGTAATCATGCCCCGTCAGGGACAAAGCGTTGAAAGCTGTGTGATCACTGCCTTCAATAAGAAGGTTGGCGACACAGTTGAAAAAGGAGAAGTTCTTTTCTCTTATGAAACAGATAAATCTTCCTTCGACGAACCGGCTCCCGAGGCCGGCAAGATTCTGGCAATTTTCAGAGAAGAAGGCGATGACGTTCCCTGTCTGGAGAACGTATTGGTAATCGGACAAGACGGTGAGGACATCTCCGCCATGATCCCCAAGGCAACCGAGGAGGAGGCCGCTCCCGCAGAGGCACAGGCTCCCGCCGCAGAGGCCGCTCCCGCAGCAGCCGCAGAGGCTACCGTTGAAGCAACCGCTACTGCAACCCAGGGCGTTGGCTCCATCTCTCCCCGCGCAAGACTGCTGGCTGAAAAGACCCATGCAGATCTTTTGAAGGCTGTTCCCACAGGCCCCAATGGCCGCATCATCGAGCGCGACGTACAGAAGCTGGTTGACATGGGTCTGACCGTTTCTCCCGCCGCAAAGGATGGCTACTCCGCCGCAGTGGACGGCAGTGGCATCAGCGGTAAGGTGGTTCTGGGCGATCTGAATGCCGCTCCCGCAGAGGCACAGGCTCCCGCAGCAGCCGCTCCCGCTCCCGTTGCAGAGTACGAGGACGTCAAGATCCCCAACATCAGAAAGATCATTGCCAAGGCTATGTGCGAGTCTCTTACCAGCATGGCACAGCTCACCTTTACCTCTTCCTTCGACTGCACCAAGCTCCTGGAGCTGAGAAAGTCGCTTAAGGCCAACGGCGAGAAGCTGGGTATCGGCAACATCACCATCAACGATATGATCCTCTTTGCAGTTTCCAGAGTGATCACAAAGTATAAGAACGCAAACGCCCACTATCTGGGTGACACTATGAGATGCTTCAGCACCGTAAACCTTGGTATCGCTGTTGATACCGAAAGAGGACTTATGGTTCCCACCGTATTCGGTGCAGAAAAGCTTTCTCTCAACGAGCTTTCCAAGCAGGCAAAGTCTGTGATCACCGCGGCTCAGAGCGGAACCATCAATCCCGACCTGCTCAAGGGCGCAACCTTTACCGTTTCCAACCTGGGTTCTATGGGTATCGAGTCCTTTACTCCTATCGTAAATCCTCCTCAGACCTGTATTCTCGGTGTTGACTGCGTAACCAAGAGAATTAAGGAAGTAAACGGCGAGGACGTGATCTACTCCTCTATGGGTCTGTCCCTCACCGTTGACCACAGAGCACTTGACGGTGCAGATGCCGCAAGAATCCTGAAGGATATCGGTCTGGCACTGGAGAACATTGATCTGCTTTTGACAAAATAATTCCGGAGGCAATATAAAATGTATGATCTTATCGTTTTGGGCGGAGGCCCCGCAGGCTACAACGCGGCTGAACGCGCAGGCCATGCAGGACTGAAAACCCTTGTAATCGAAGAAAGAGCGCTGGGCGGCGTTTGCCTGAACGAGGGATGCATTCCCACCAAGACCCTGCTCTATTCCGCAAAAATTTACGACTACTCCAAGCACGGTGCCGACTACGGCGTGAAGTTCGATTCGGCTTCCATCGACCACGGCTTTGTGGTGGAGCGCAAGAACAAGGTTGTAAAGCAGCTTGTTTCGGGCGTTGGTGCCAAGCTGAAAAAGGCAGGCGTTGAGGTGGTCAAGGCTTCCGCGCAGATCAAAGAGAGAAACGCAGAGGGCTTTGTGGTAACCGCAGAGGGCAAGGAATACGTTGGTAAGCAGCTTTTGATCTGCACAGGCTCCTCCCCTGCTCTTCCTCCCATTGACGGACTGGCTGATTCCCTGAAATCGGGCTATGCACTGACCAACAGAGAGGTGCTTGACCTGAAAGAAATTCCCAAGACCATCGTTATCGTGGGCGGCGGCGTAATCGGTTTGGAAATGGCATCCTATTTCAACTCGGTAGGCTCCAAGGTCTACGTGGTGGAAATGATGGATCACATCGCAGGTGCCACCGACCGTGAGATCGCCAACATGCTCCAGAAGGATTATGCCGCAAGAGGCGTGGAGTTCATTCTGCAGGCAAGAGTCACTTCTATCAAGAACAACGCCGTAACCTATGAAAAGGACGGCAAATCCGTTGAGCTGAAATCCGACTACGCTCTGGTTTCCATCGGCCGCCGCGCAAGAACCGCAGGCATCGGCTGTGAGAACATCGGTCTGAAGCTGGAGAGAGGCGCAATCGTAACCAATGAATATGGCAAGACCAACGTTCCCGGTGTTTGGGCGGCAGGCGACGTCAACGGCAAATCCATGCTGGCGCACACCGCTTACCGTGAGGGCGAGGTCTGCATCAACAATATCCTTGGCAAGAAGGACAGAATCAACTACAATTCCATTCCTTCCGTTATTTACACCAACCCCGAGGTTGCTTCGGTTGGTGAAACCACCGAGTCTATCAAGGAAAAGGGACTGGACGCTTCTGTTCAGACCGTTACCTTGAAGTACAGCGGACGTTACATTGCCGAAAACGAGCACGGAAACGGCATCGTGAAGATCATCACCGATAACAAGCATCACAACATTATCGGTCTGCATATGATCGGCACTTATGCTTCCGAGATCATTTACGGCGCCGCCATGATGGTGGAGACCGAAATGCGCGTTGCAGATATTCAAAAGCT
>JAFTRT010000207.1 GCA_017462145.1 Clostridia bacterium | reverse complement strand
CAGCTCCCGTTGGCGTTGCAGTAGCAGGCGCAGCAGCTGCAGCTCCCGCAGCAGAAGAGAAGACCGAGTTTGACGTTGTTCTGAAGTCCTTCGGGGCTAAGAAGCTGGACGTTATCAAGGCTGTTCGTGAGATCACCGGTTTGGGTCTGAAGGAAGCAAAGGAGATGGTTGAGGGCGCTCCCAAGACCGTTAAGGAAGGCGTTTCCAAGGACGAGGCTGAGTCCGTTAAGAAGGCTCTTGAAGAGGCCGGCGCTGAGGTTGAGGTTAAGTAATCTCTCTCGCAACATAAAAAAGACCACCGAATCATCGGTGGTCTTTTTTGATTCTTCAAAACATCTGTGCCAGCACATCGTCCAACGAATCTTCTGCTTGCTTGACCGTCTTGGGTGCTTCCGCAGGAGCTTCTTCCGCCTTGGGAGCTTCGTCCTTCTTTTGAACAGGCTTCTCCTCCTCTTCACGATCAAAGCCTGCGGCAATAATGGTAATGCGCATCTCGTCCTCTAAAGCAGGATCAAAAGCCACACCCCAAATAACGCTTGCATCGGGACTGCATTCGTTTGCGATCATCGTAGAAGCATAATCCACGTCCTCCAAGCCTACGTTAGAGGAAGCACAAATACTAATAATCACGCCCTTTGCACCCTTAATAGAGGTCTCCAGCAAGGGAGAGGAAATCGCCATATTGGCGGCCGCCTGCGCCTTATCCTTTCCGGTTCCCGTTCCCATGCCCATGTACGCTACACCGGAATCGGCAATCACAGAGGTCACGTCTGCAAAGTCGATATTGATGAAGCCGGGCACGTTGATCAGATCGGATATACTCTGCACACCTCTGCGCAGGATCTCATCTGCCTCGGAAAAGGCATTGATCATCGTAATACGGGTATCGGTCACAAGCTTCAGGCGGTCATTGGGAATCACCAAAAGAGAATCCACAAACTGTGCGATCTCCTTGATTCCCTCCTCTGCCTGGCGCATCTTTCTTCTGCCCTCAAAGCCAAAGGGAGTGGTGACCACACCGACCGTCAAAATGCCAAGCTCACGGGCCACACGAGCGACTACAGGCGCCGCACCGGTTCCCGTTCCGCCGCCCATACCGGCAGTGATAAAGACCATATCGCTTCCGGTCAAAATCTTCTTAATATCGCTGACAGCCTCCTCGGCTGCTCTCGTACCAATCTCGGGGTTAGAACCTGCGCCAAAACCGTTGGTGATCTTTTCACCAATGATCAGCTGGGTCTCGGCACCCGAATTTTTCATGGCCTGCTTGTCCGTGTTGATGGCAATAAACTGTACGCCCTGCACGGCAGAGGCAATCATGCGGTTAACCGCATTGCTTCCTGCACCGCCTACACCGACCACCTTAATGTTGACACCATAATCCGTAGAAACTCTCTGTTCAAACATATCATACCTCCGTTGATTCAATGGAATCTTTCCATTATATCATAATACATTTTCACTGTTTTTTCAAGACCTTTTCCAAACATTTTAGAATTTATCAAAAATATTCTTACCAAAACCTTGCTTTTTTTCCTATTCCCATGTACAATATAGGTAACGACTTGTTTGACATTTCCATTGGAGGCACTATGTCCGCATTCAAAGATTTGCTCTTGCGCTTTTTTACCCACAAGGATTTTCTCCCCCCACCGGAAGAGATCCCCGGCACACTGTTTACGCCGCTTCATTTTGTGTTTTCCGGCCTGCTGTTGGTTCTCTTGATCGTCACGGCCATTCGGCTATCCAAGGCCAAGGAAAGGACCATTCGTATCTGCTTTGCCGTTATTTGGGGAACTTTGGTGGTGCTTGAGATCACCAAAATCGTCTGGGAAACCTGTACGGGGGCAACAGTAAACTTTGAGTGGGGCGGTATCCTGCCGCTCTACCCGTGCAGTATTTTTATGTATGCCATGCCCTTGGCCATTTTTGGCCGAGGAAAGATCCGCTACATGGGCTGCGGATACGTTTGCAGCTTAGGGCTGTTGGGCGGAGCGATCAATTTTATTTATCCCGCTAACATCCTCAATCGCTATTCCTGCATTTCCTTTGCGGGCTTCCACACTTTTTTGTATCACGGCGCCATCGTTTTTTGTGCGATCGTCATGCTGCTGTCCGGCTATCATTCCTATAAGCTGGCAAAAAAGCCTTTGGATCTTCTCCTCCCCGCTGTTCCCGCTCTCTGTGTTTCCGTGGTGGCAAACGGGGTAAATTTTTCAAGCGTGGGATCGGATTATATGTTCTTTAAGCTCAGCTCCTTTTTCTTCGCTCCCATCGGTGCGGCATTACCCGTTGCAGCATCGGTGTTGATCGTCTATGCCATCTATCTGCTGATTCACGCCCTGCCCTATCTGCCCTACTATTTGATCAACCGAAAGAAAGCCAAACAGATTGCCAAATGATGAAACTGGAAGAGGATCAAAGCATAAAAAGAAGCACTCCGTTTTGAAACGGAGTGCTTCTTTTTATGACAGACGGTGTCAGATTCCGAAAATGGAACCGAGAATATCGTCCAAATCGTCCGTGGGCTTCTTGGGAGCAGGCTCTTCTGCCGCGGGAGCAGCCTCCTCGACAGGAGCCTCGGCCTCCTTGACCTCTTCTGCAGGCTCTTCCTTTTCATCCTCTTCCTTGGTCTCCACCTTGACGGCAGCAGCGGCCTTGGCGGCAGCCTTTGCGTTGGATTCCTTGGTAAAGCCGGTGGCAATGATGGTAATACGCATCTCATCCTCCAGCTCGGGATCAAAGGCAACACCCCAGATTACGTTCGCATCGGGGTTACACTCATTGGCGATCATCGTGGAAGCCAGATCCACATCCTCCAGGCCTACGTCTGCGGAAGCAGAAATGCTGATGATAACACCGGTTGCACCGTGGATGGAGGTCTCCATCAAGGGCGAAGAAATGGCCATCTTAGCAGCCGCTTCTGCTTTGTCCTTACCCGTAGCACTGCCGATACCCATGTGTGCCAAACCGGAATGTGCCATCACGGAGGTCACGTCTGCAAAGTCCAAATTGATAAAGCCGGTCACATTGATCAGTTCAGAAATGCTCTGCACACCGCGGCGCAGAACATCGTCTGCTTCAGAGAATGCATTGAACAGGGTGATTCTGGTGTCTGAAACCAGCTTCAAACGCTCGTTGGGAATCACCACCAAAGAATCTACGTACTGGCTGAATTCGGCAATACCCTCTTCTGCCTGCATCATTCTGCGCTTGCCCTCAAAGCTGAAGGGCTTGGTAACAACACCTACTGTGAGGATATTCATTTCTCTTGCGAT
>JAFTRT010000206.1 GCA_017462145.1 Clostridia bacterium | reverse complement strand
GCGAAGCAAGTATGATGACAATATAGACGGATGAGGAGTTTGATTTTCTTTATAACACCTCATCCACCACTATCGTGGTCCCACTATTCCCTTCCGGGAAAGGCTCAAGTGAAGTGCAAACATTCACAATAGAGTGTGAAAGAAGCAGAGAGTGAAAGAAACAGCGAGTGAAAGAGCAAAGAGTGGAAGAAGCAAATTTTTGCTTTGTTTTCCAATAAAAAAGAAACCCGATCGGTTAGCACAGCCCATCGAAGATGGGCTTGTGCAGTGTCCGATGGGTTTCTCCCTTAAAAAAAACGTAGCGACTTTTTGCTACACAAAGCGTAGGGCGCTATTCTTTTTTTGTGCAGTTCTTTTGGGAGTTTGAGGGTCTTTTCTTTCAAGAAAAGACCCTCAAAAATCGCCTCCCCATATTCTTATTCCAATTCCAAAGAATCGGCGTAGAGGAACTGATTGGCGGCGATGACCGAATCAGAGGGGAGGTCTTTGGAAGCACCGCATTGTTTACAGTGGACGTGGATATGATCGTCGCAGATTTCGACCTCATAGTCACCCTCTTGGCCTTCGGGGCAACGGCAATGGATTTTCCCCTCTTCATCCAGCTCACGGAGGACGAAGGTAACGATCTCCAGCACCTGTGGGTCATGGAAAACCTCTTCTTCTCCGTGGAGGGAATGGAAGCCGCCGCTCTTTTCGGCCAGCTCTGCCAATTCCAGCTCACTGCGAGCCAACTCGGCCTTCACATGATTCAGCTCGCCTACCATGGCCAAGCTCACGTCGGCATAGGGGCAAGAGAAGCAGAACAGCTCCTTGTTGAAGAAGACCGAGGAATTGAGAGAAAAATGATGGGGATTGGGGCAAAAGATACAGGGTACGGTAAAGCGGACGGTGCCGTCCTTTTGATATACCACGGTCATTTCACTTTCACCGCAGGAGCACTTCAGCTTGACCATGTGAGAGGAAAGCTGAAACAGCCCCACGGCACTCATGACCCCTGCACCGCAATGGGGGCAGCGGTAGGCAATGGTGGTTTGCTTGGGTTGGAGAACCATAGCGACTCCTTTCGCAGAGAGGCACGAGCCTCCCCGTTTTGATTTGGAAAAGGAACGCCCACAGAAGCGGAGCCTCCGGGGGCGTTCTCATATCATAGATCTTATGCGGCCAGCTTACCCAGAACCTTGTCATTCCAAGTGATGGCCACCTGGGTCTTAAAGGTTGTCAGATCGCTTTCCATCCGCTCGGAGGTGATGTCGGCTCTTACATCCACATACCATTCCTCATAGCCGTCTGCCTCCACGAAGAGCAGGGCATACGCCGAGCCTTCGGTCAGTACCAGAGGTTCGGTGGTGAAATCACCGGCCTTGCGCTCATCGGCATAGACCCACTCGTCAAAGGTATCACTGTTCATGTCACCCTTGGCAAAATCGGTCACCTTTTCACAGTAAGAGGTGGTTTTATCCACAGCCACGGACTCATATACCGATGCAAAGACATCATACGTCATGGCACCGCTGTGTGCCTTCAAGGCATCTGCGGCCAACTGTGCCTCTTCCTTGGTGGTAAAGGTCATATAAGCCACGTCCTTGGTCAGATTGGTCAGCTTGTAGGGCTCTGCGGTTACCAAATAGCCTCTTGCAGAGTAGGATTTGGTCAAAGAGGAAATGGTGCTTTCTGCGGTCACATCCTTGTCACCGGTGAAGATGGTATGAGTCTTTTCGGTGCGGTCTGCACTGAATACCCATTCGGAGAAGGTGTCCTTCTCTACGTAGCCTACCTCCTTGCGGAAGTAGATCAAGCTGTCTGCGTAAACGTCCTCATACACGGTGGTGTAAAGCTTGGACATTGCGGTGGCATAAGCCTCGGCAACCACCTTGTCGAAGAGCTTGTGGGTCTTGGCATCGCCCTCGCCCTCAACGGTAGCGGTCAGGGTGCTGGTTGCCTTTCCGTCCAGAATGTCGGCACGGATCTGGGCAACGATACCTTCCTTAATGGCATCGACCACGGCAGTATCCGTAGGAACGTCCGCTTCGTCAATTTCGGCCTCCAGCAGTGCGGCGGCATAGTACTTGGTGATCAAATCGTTCACCACAGTCTCCTTGAAGGTAGCCTCGTCTGCGGTGATCAAGGTCTCCGCCTTGCTCTTTGCCTCGGCAATCTTTGCCATGTAGGCATTCAGAATATCGGTTTTGCGTTCCTCTACCTGTGCATCGGTGTACTCGGAGGTACCCAGTACCTCTGCGATGACATCCTCCAAACTTACAGTGTAATTGTAGTACAGATAGTCAATCACATCATAGTCCTTGCGGTTGGCCTCATAGCGGTCGGTGATCTGCTGAGCATTGGCATCCAACTCGGCGTTGAGCTTTTCGGTAGCAAACTCAATGTACTTGTTGGCCAAAGCCTGCAATCTCATTGCCTTGCGTACGTCAGATTCGTTGACGCCTGCACCGTACTGCATCCGGATCATGTCCGCTCTGCTGTACTGATAAATGCTTGCGTACAGATCCAGCGTAGAGAACGACTGCTCAATGGTCTTTTCGTCATCTTCATCCAGCGTCAGGCCGTTTTCGGTGGCCTTTTCACAATAGACCAACGTCTTGGTCAGAGCTTCCTTGGTCTTCTGTGCAAAATAGTCAAACCAAGTGCCCTCAAATTCCTCGTCACCCTTGTAGGTCTGGGATTTGAGAGAGGTACCGGTGCTCAGACCCATTGCGGTCATATCCTCTTCCTCCAGATCCGAGGTGAACTCGGAATATGTAGTATAGAAGAAATAAGCGGCCATGGTGCCCGAAACACGGTGATGCTCGGTTTTTGCGTAGGTCGAAAGACGGGTAAAGGTTCCGTTGTTGGACATAATGCCCGCAGCCACACCCATGACCACAGCAACGGCCACCAGGATGGTGATGAGGGTCAAGGCCCATCCGGGTATACCTTGACTTTTCTTTGCGACAGGAGCCGACATTTTGGTATTGGCTCGATTGATTCGAATTCTGTTAGACTTTCCCATATTGGGTTCCACCTTTTTTCTTAATTTTCATGGTTCCATGAATGATTGGTCAAACGGTCGGACGGCGAGTGCTCTGCCCGACCGAATAAGGCTCGACAGTTTATTATACCCCGTTGGCATGATAAAACTTTGACTTTTTTATGAACATTGTATGAATTTATCACGACTTTTCGGGAGAAATCCCGTTTTTTTGCTTACACGTTCATCAAAACGGGCAAAACCATGGGCTTGCGCTTGGTTTTGGCATAGAGATATTTGGACAGACTATCTCGCAGGCAGGTCTTGAGCTCCATCCGATCCACCGAGTCCTTTCGTCTGAGGCAATCCTCAATGGCCTTGGCGGCGATGGCTCGTACCTCTTCCATGAGATCCTCGGATTCACGGACGTAAACAAAGCCTCTGGAGACGATGTCGGGTCCGGAAATCAGCAAACCTGCTTCCAGATCCACCGAGGCTACCACCACGATCAAGCCGTCTTGCGCCAAATGGCGGCGGTCACGCAGGACGATATTGCCCACGTCGCCCACGCCGTATCCGTCCACCAGCACCCGCCCTGCAGGAACGGTGCCGTTGAACTTGGCCGAGCGGCGGCTGATCTCCAACACCTTGCCGATGTCGGAAATAAAAATGTTGCGATCCTCCATCCCCATCTCCTGTGCCAAGGCTCGGTTGGCGGACAGATGGCGGTATTCCCCGTGAACGGGCATGAAATATTTGGTTCTGAGCAAGGCTTGCAGCAGCTTGAGCTCCTCTTGGCAGGCGTGACCCGATACGTGAACCTCCACCAGAGCATCGTGCAGAACGCTGACACCGTTTTTGGACAGCTCGTTGATGATACGTCCTACCAGCTTTTCGTTGCCGGGAATGGCACTGGAGGACAGAACCACCAGATCCTTTTGCCCTAACGAGACCTGTGCGTGATCGGAAAATGCCATGCGGTACAAGGCCGACATGGGCTCTCCCTGGCTACCCGTGGTGATCAGGGTCAGCTCCTCGGGCTTAAAGCGTTTGATCTCGTTGATATCCACCAAAACGCCCTCGGGAACCTTCATGTACCCCAGCTCTACGGCAGCTCCCAAAATATTCAAAAGGCTTCGTCCCGTCACCGCTACCTTTCGTCCGTGACGGGCACTGACGTCGATGATCTGTTGAACCCGGTGAACGTTGGAGGAAAAGGTGGCAATGACGATGCGCTTGTCGGGGTTGGTGGTAAAGATATATTCGAGAGATTTTCCCACCTTCCGCTCGGAGGGGGTGTATCCCGGTCGCTCTGCATTGGTGGATTCGCACATGAGCAGCTGAACGCCACGGTTTCCGATCTCGCCCAGACGGGTAATATTCATCATTTCACCGTCGATGGGGGTTACGTCCAGCTTAAAGTCACCCGAGTGCACCACCATGCCGACAGGGGTCTGGATGGCCAAACAACAGGCGTCGGCAATGGAGTGGTTGACGTGGATAAATTCAACCGTGAAGCAACCCAGCTTGACGGTTTCCCCGGCCTTGACGCATTGCAGGCGGGGGGTATGAGGAAGACTGTGCTCCTCCAGCTTGTTTTTGATGATGCCGAGGGTCAGCTTGGTTCCGTAGATCACGGGATTGATCTGCCGCAGGACATAGGGAATGGCACCGATGTGATCCTCGTGGCCGTGAGTCAGCACGATGCCTCGGATCTTTTCCCGATTCAACTCCAAATAGGAAATATCGGGAATCACCAAATCGACACCCAGCATATCCTCATCGGGAAAACCGAGGCCGCAATCGATCACCAAAATGTCGTCTCCGTACTCCAGAACGGTCAAATTCTTTCCGATTTCGTTCAGACCGCCCAGAGGAATGACACGAAGAGACGGTTTTTCTTTTTTGGGCATAAAAACTCCTTTCTTGAGATTGTTTGATATGTGGTTGCAAAACGGATCCTAACCGCACGATCCGTCTTTTCGTTTTCAAGGAACAGACACGAAAGAAGCTCCTCCCGACCCACAGCACCGCTCCCTGAAGGCCGCATTGAAGAGCTCTTGCATTCAACCAAATGGTATTATATCATATTCGCTCCCGTTTGTCAAGTCCCACCTGTGAGCAGCAGGGTGAGGATGGCTCCCGTTCCCAGCCCCGACAGAAACAGCAAAACGCCCATGCCAAGCCGTCGCCAAAGATTGCGCTTGCGGATGCGCTCCGGCTTGGGACGGCTCAACAGCCCGCCCTCGCGCAGGATGCGATCGGCCTCGGCCAACATCTCCAGACGGTCAGCCTCGGTGTCCGGCTCTGCCGTTGGCCGCCGCACAATAAAATAGGCACATTCAAAGCGGCTCTTGGCAGGCAGGGGCAACAATACCGCCTGCTTTCGGATCCCCTTTATCATATTCTTCCCTCCCTCCGTTCTTTCCTTGCCTCTTGGCTCTCGTGGGGATTGTTGCCTCCTTTTTCGTCCCTCAATCGCAGGAACGTCTCTTTTTTCAAAGAAGCGGAGAGGGAAGAGGTCGCCTTGCTTCTTGTCAATATTTGTAACAAAACCATGAAATTTCCAAAGCCTATTGACAAATTCGACTTTTTCGTTTATAATAACAGGACAATCGAGATTTTTTGACAGACGGTGTCTGTCTGCGTGACCATCCGCATTGTTTGCTGCGAAAAAAGAAAGGAGAAGCTGTATGAAATCTACGGGAGTTGTACGTAAGGTAGATGAGCTGGGTCGTATCGTTCTTCCCATTGAGATCCGTAAGGTTCTGGACATTAAGCCCAGAGATGCCGTTGAGATCTTTACCGATAGCGATAAGATCATTCTGCAAAAGTATCAGCCCGCCTGTGTGTTCTGTAATCAGGTGGATGATATCGTTTATTTTAACGGAAAGCGTATCTGCACCGCATGCGTTGAAAAAATGAAACAGCAGTTCTAAACCCAAAAAGATGCTTTTGGCGTACCTTCGATCAGCAGGTACGCCAATTCATTTTGCCCGAGGGGCAGGCGAAGTTTTCTTCGTAAGGGAAGGGATCCTGCGGATCGTGAAGTTTCGCCTGACGGCGAAATAGGCCAAACGTGCCGATTACCAAACAGAATCGCAAAATCCCATCGGAGATCCCATCGGAACACGGTGTGTTCCTCGGTTTTGTATCGGCTCGCTTCGCTCCCTCAACAAAACTTCGACTCGCCGCAAACGGCTCGCTCAGGATGACAAAGACGGGGGAGAACGCAAACATCGTTTGAAACGAGTCGGTGCCCGCAACGACCCGTTCCAAGCAAACGCTTTTTTTCTTCCTATCCGTCTATGTGTCATCCTGAGCGAGCGTAGCGAGTCGAACATTTGCGGGTCGAGCGAAAGCGAGCGAGCAAATGCACAAGGCAAAGCCTTGTGGGATCTATAAAGGAATCTCGTTGTCTTACTTCACACAATGTTACATTTGTCAAATAGGACAACCAAATCCCATTGGAGATCCCATCGGAACACGGTGTGTTCCTCGGTTTTGTATCGGCTCGCTTCGCTCCCTCAACAAAACTTCGACTCGCTACGCTCGCTCCTCTTGCGAAGCAAGTATGATGACAATGTTGACGGATGAGGGGTGTGATTTTCTTTATAACACCTCATCCACCACTACCGTGATCCCACTATTCCCTACCGGGAAAGACTTGAGTAAAGTGCAAACACTCACAACAGAGAGTGAAAGGAACAAAGAGTGAAAGAAACAAAGAGTGAAAGAACAGAGAGTGAAAGAACAGAGAGTGAAAGAACAGAGAGTGGAAGAACAGAGAGTGGAAGAACAGAGAGTGGAAGAAACAAATTTGTGCTCTGCTTTCCAATAAAAAAGAAACCCATCGGTACCGTGAGGTGT
>JAFTRT010000205.1 GCA_017462145.1 Clostridia bacterium | reverse complement strand
TATAGCAAAACCGCTTCGCTTTTTTTCTACGGGAGAAACCCGTCGGCCCCTGCACAAGCCCATCGAAGATGGGCTGTGCTAACCGATCGGGGTTCTTTTTATTGGGAAACAAAGCGAAAATGTGTTTCTTTCACACTCTGTTGTGAATGTTTGCACTTCAATTCAGCCTTTCCCGGCAGGGAAAAGTGTGGCTGCGATAGCGGTGGATGAGGTGTATCGAACAAACAATTTTTGCGGTTTCCCCGTCTTTGTCATCATACTTGATTCGCAAGAGGAGCGAGTATGATGACACGCAAATTGATTGTTTTCAATCAAACGCTGCACAAAAAAATTCCATCTCTGCTTTCTAAATCAAAAGAAACCCGATCGGTTAGCACAGCCCATCGAAGATGGGCTGTGCAGTGTCCGACGGGTTTCTCCCGTAGAAAGAGCGTAGCGATCTTTGCCAAACAAAGCGTAGGGCGCAATCCCTATTTGTGTGTAGTTCTTTTGGGAGCTTGAGGGGCTTTTCTTTCAAGAAAAGCCCCTCAAAAACGCCTCCCCGCATCCCCCAAACTGTTATGCAATTTTAATCACCGTGACGGAGATATCGTCCGTGGAGCCTCGCTTTTGGGCATCGCTGACGATGAGGGATGCCAGTCGTTCCGGATCGGAGGTTGAGGCTTTGGCTTGGAGGAGTTCAAACAGGTGAGGACATTCTTCTCTGCCCTGGGTCACGCCGTCGCTGACCATAACCACGGTATCTCCGGGATCCAAGCGGCAGGGGATGACCCCCGTATCCACCTGTTGAAGAATGCCGATGGGCAGGGTTCCCGATCGGAGCTTGACCAGACTTCCGCCCCGTAAAATATACGTGGGGGCGGCACCGCACTTATAAAACACGGCTTGTCCGTCGGTGAGATCCAGTTCCATCAGATCCACGGTAGCGGAGCACTCGTGAAGGCTTCCGTTTCCTCGGTGGCGGAGCAAGTGATTGAGCAAGCGGAGGGTATCCTCCGTACCCGCTCCCTCGCTCAAAAGCGTTTGGAGCAAGCGGCCTGCCAGCGAGGAGGTTTCCGCCGCCTCTCGGCCGGAGCCCATTCCGTCGCTGATACAGGCAAAAAAGCGGCTTCCCTCTCCGTGAAAGACCTGCGCATGGTCGCCGCACAGCTCACCCTCTCCCTCGGCGGCACGGCGAAAGACCGCACTCTTGACCGAGATTCGCTCTTTTTGGAGAAAACGCCATTCAAATAAAGGAGGATCCTCGCAGATGCAATCACAGCTTCCCTCATGCCAATCCACCTCAAAGGGCAGACGGCGGTCACATAGCTCTCGCACGTTTCGACCGGGGCCTCCCAAGGGAAGCGGTGCGGTCGTTCGCAGACAGAGGGTCGAGCGAGGGGGACAGGTGACGGCAACGGCGGTGATGGGAAGAGCGGCCTCGGTCAGATCGGCGGCCAGTGCACGGCTCAACGGTTCGTCCGGGACGGCAGACACAGGCTGACGGTAAGCCGCATGGCGGATCAGTCGGGCAAAGCCTCCGTAATCCTCGGCAAATTGCTCGGCTCGCTTTCCCCGTTCATTTGCCGTGGTACAAAGGTGGGCACGGTGGTTGATCTCATCCAAGATATCGGGGAGACGGGGACAGCGTTCTGTCAGCTCCGCCGACACGTCCTCCCGTTCCACCGCCTCCTTTGCCTGCAACAGTCCGCCTAACCGCAGGATTTCCTCCCGGGTATGCCGTTGCTTTTCTCCATAGCAGAGCTCGTATTCGGAGCAACCTCGGCAACAGCTGTGAAAGGCCTCCTCGCAGACGGTAGCATAATCGCTTTGTTCGGAGGTGCACAGGGAGCGGCTGTAATCGTTCAGCTCCCGTGAAAGTCGCTCCAATCCTTGGCAGAGGTGGCGAATGCTTTGTTCCTGCCGAGTCAGCCGCAGGGCGCAGAGCCCGTCTGCCGTCAGGGGAACGCAGGCGGAAGGCGCCTGTTCTTCCGCTTGGCTTTCCTCCGCTTCACTGCGGACGACTTCCCTGCCGAAAAACAGGCGGTTTGCCACCGAGAACAACAGGGTGGCGGAGAGAATGGCGGGAAACAGGCCGGTCAGAAGTGCCAGTCCCCGTGCCGAATAGCCGTATCCAATGCCAATGGCCATGGCCACAGCGGCGGCCAAGGACGGGGAGAGAGGCATGAGAACGGCGGCACCCAAAGCGGACAGGGCGAACAGAACAAAGAGGGAGGGAGATGCCGCAAGACCCAACAGGGATGCGGCCAAAAGGCCTTTCCAAAAGCCGTATTTGCGAATGGCGATCATTCCCAAAAGCATGGCGAGAAAGGGGGCGAGAGAGACACCCAAAAGGCTGATGGGTCTTGCCCCGAGAACGGTCGCGGCACTGATGGCAAGGAGGGCGATCTCATGCCGCAGGGCGGCTCGTCCTCCCTCTTGGGGAGAGACGGAAAGGCCGGAAAAGACAGCCGTTCCAATGGGGGCGGCGGCTACGGTGAGCAAAAGGCCGTACAGGTGATAATAGAGGCGGTCTCCCTTGAGCCAGAGCAGTGTTCCCAAGAGGAGAGCCGACAGGAGAGCCGTTACGATGCGCAGGGCAAGAGACTCGGAGAAGAGACGGCGAATATACTCGGTCAGCCCCAGACTTTGGTTTGGTTTGCCTTTGACGGATCGTTTGATGGGGAGGGCAAAGACCAAACGAAGCAACAGTGCCAGGCCGTAAGCGGACAGGCGCAAGGCGGGATGGGGAAGATCCTTGGCGGACAAAAAAAGGCCGATGGCCAAAAAGGGGATCTCCCGTTCCGATGCGCACAGAAGCGAAAGGCCGAAGGGGACGGATCCGAACGGCAAGGTCAACAGGCCGCTGAAATAGCCCATGGCGGCGTAGAGCAGGCCTTGCAACACGCCGGTCAGCAGGGCGGCGGTCTTTTGCTCCTTGTCGGTTTTGGTACGGATGGTAGATCCTGCGGTAGCCTCCTTGGGGGCGGTGCGGTGGTTGGTGGTGTTCATGGCGGTTTCCTTTCCTGTTTGCAAGATGGCGGTGATGCTTGTCCCCATTGTAGCAAAGGAAAGGCGAAAGGGTTGTCGAATGGTGCGGTTCTGAAAAAAAAGGGGAACATGCAAAAGAGCCGACAGAGAAGCGGAGTCGGTTATGGCCGCTTTTTGTCGTTGGTGTCGGAACGGGTCTCTCCTTCTGCCCTTTTGGAACGGTGCAGGCTTCGGATCAGCGTCAGAATCCCTGTTCCCATGAGAACCGCTCCAAAGAGCTTGCGTGTGATCCCTCCTCCCATCACGTGAGCCAGTCCGCTTCCCGCCCATGTTCCCAATAGGCCAAACAGAATGCAAAGAACCGTGATGCCCAAGGGAATCCGACGGCGGAGTAGATGGATGGTGAGCGCCGCCGCACCGGAAAATAAAAAGAAATATAGGTTGATTCCCTGCACCGTCAGCGGCGGAATCTCTGAAAAAAGCGATAGGATCACCGCTAACAGACCGCCCCCTCCGACCCCAAGACCCGATAACAGGGCGACGCAAAAGGCGGCAACAAATAATAGCCAAGACATGTTTTTTCTCCTTTTTGAGGAATGCGGTTTTTTTTTTTTGGAACCTTTCTTGAAAGAAAGGTTCCAAACCTCCAAAGAAC
>JAFTRT010000204.1 GCA_017462145.1 Clostridia bacterium | reverse complement strand
TTCGCTTTCATCTTTCGTCTCATTCGGTTCAAGTGCCGCTCAAAATTTCCACTGGCGATAAACTCGGCCAAAATATATTGATCCAAAACGGGAACCGAGCAGGAAAAGCCCCCCATCACACGGTCATAGATAGGAAGCAAGGACCGTGGCAGAATCATGTATCCCATTCGCATGGACGGAGAAAGACTTTTGGAAAAGGTATTGATATAAATAACCGAATCATTTTGATCCAACGCATACAGCGATTCGATCGGATGTCCCGGCATGAAAAACTCACTGTCAAAATCATCTTCTACCAAGAACCGCCCCGTTTTCTCTGCCCAGCGAAGATATTCATACCGCTTGGATGCATTGGCCGTTACCCCGGTTGGGTAGCTGTGAAAAGGAGTGACGTGCAACACATCCGCTTCTGTCTGTTGCAGACTTTCACTTCTGATTCCATCCTCTCCCATCGGAAGCTCGCACAGGCGAACCCCTGCCCCGAAATAAACTGCCTTGATCTGCTCGTAGCAAGGATTCTCCACACCGTAGACCCGTTCTCTCCCCAACAGCTTCACGACACTCTCATATAATTGCTCTGCTCCCGAACCGACGACGATCCGAGCAGGATCCGCTTCCATTCCCCGATAACGGTATAGGTAATCGGAAATCGCATTGCGCAAAACAGCACATCCCGCCGAAGGAGACTTGACAAACAGCTCTCTCTCATAATCGGTCAAGACCTTGCGAATGGTTTTGAACCAAACGGAATATTCAAAGCCCTCTCCCGGATGTTCCGCCTGCGGAACGGACAGATGAGAACGAGTGGACGTGCGAGCTTTCGACTGCTCCGGGGACATGTGCTCCAAGGAGCAAACATAATAACCGCTCCGCTCCCGAGCCTCGACATACCCCTCCTGTTCCAGCATTTCATAAGCCGTGGAAACGGTAACGGGACTGTATCCGCTCATGTCGGCCAAAACTCGCTTGGAGGGAAGTTTTTGGTTGGGAACATATTCCCCGGTCAAGATCATTGTTTTCATCTGCCGATACAGATGCTCATATTTTTTATCCTTTCGCTTTTCCATCTGGTATGATAAAATTCTCCTTTTCTGATACTTTACATGATATCACATTAAGATTATAATAGATTCATCCTAAAAAGTAAAGAGGTTTTTGAAAAATGGCTTATCCAAAAATTTTAACGATTCAAGATATTTCCTGCGTAGGACAGTGCTCTCTGACCGTTGCACTCCCAATTATTTCGGCTTGCGGCATTGAAACCTGTATTCTTCCCTCTGCTGTCCTCTCCACCCATACGGCAGGCTTTCAGGGCTACACGTTTCGTGATCTGACCGAAGATATGCCAAAGATCTGCGCACATTGGAATCAAGAAGAAATCACCTTTGATGCCCTCTACACCGGCTATTTGGGCAGCACCGAGCAGATCGACCATGTCAAAAACATTCTCCGTACCACCTGCCGAGGCATGAGCATCGTCGATCCTGCCATGGCAGACAACGGAAAACTGTATCCCGGTTTTGATACCGAATTTGTTGCCGCTATGAAAACCTTGTGTGCCGAGGCAGATTACGTGGTTCCCAACATCACCGAGGCCTGTTTCCTGACCGACACGGAATACAAGGAGGAATACGACAACGCTTATATCGATCTTCTGCTCTCTCGTCTGTTTGGCTTGGGATGCCGTAACGTGATTTTGACCGGTGTATCGTATGCCAAAGGAAAAACGGGAGTGCTGGTAGCGGAAAACGGAGCAAACGGAAGCATCTCCTATTATGAACACGACAAGCTTCCCAACAGCTGTCACGGAACGGGTGATATCTACGCCTCTGCTTTTGTAGGAGCATTGATCAGAGGAAAGAGCCCCTTTGAAGCCGCTAAGATCGCCGCCGATTATACGGTATGCTGTATTCAAGAAACCGCAAAGGATCCCGGGCACTGGTACGGTGCACGCTTCGAGCCCGTATTGGGCGAGCTGATCCAAATGCTGAAATAAATGCATCCAAACCAAAGAGCCATCGGCATTGCCGATGGCTCTTTGGTTATCCAATGGAAACAGAAACAACGGAAAAATCGTTGGATCCGAAGAGGTACAGATATCCGTCATCGTACACCCCTCGCTTGTAGTCATTTCTTCCCGCCAGGGCTTCGTTGGCGACCTCATAAAGCTCATAGCCGTCAAAATGCAGAAGAAGATAGCGTTCTCCTCCCTTGTCATCGGTATCGTCGATGTTCTGATACACGTTCACGCCCAAACCGATGAGACGATTCTCACGGTCGATATAATAGGACTTATAATCGGTGGAATAGGAGGTATAGGGAGATTGATATGCGCAAATGGATTCTACGGTTTCCGCTCCCTCTCTGTAAGCCTCAATCTTCAAATCACCTTGACTTCCCACACCGATTCCAACCGAAATTCCCTCTCCGAAATCGATCAGTGAGGTGGAAAAGCCCTGAATGGTTCCGGTCTCTTTATAGGTGATCTTGGCAGGATCGCTCAGATCGAAGAAAAACACGGGGTCGGTCAGCTGAACGGCCGTGCACACATAGGCAGTATGACCGTCAAAGCGCACCGAACGAACAGTCTCGCCCAAAGGAGCGAAGGCTTCTGCTTTGCCTACGATCTCCCACGTATTCAAGTTGATACAGTAGAGATTGGCACTGGTATTCCCCGTCGTTCGGGTCACCAGTTCTTGCAAGCTTCCGTCAAGCTCATAGATCTTTCTTGCCTCTCCCCAATCGGTTGTGGTAACCACACGCAACAGGCCGTTATATTCGTCCAAACTGTAACGGTCCTTGATATAGCCCTCAACGGTTATGGTTCCCTCCAAGGTCATGTCGTTCGCATACTCCATGACCGAAATATCGGTCATCTGATGGATGCGAACGGTTTGCGCGTCCTCTTTCCGTTCTTCGCTATACGTAGCAGCGGCATACAAACGATCACGGGATACATAGACATCATTCAAGTAGGACAAAAAGGCGGCACTTCCCGTAACTTCCATGGTTTCGGTATCCATACGACACACGACAGTGTACGTGGAGGAGGACATGGTCTGAGGGCAATGGATGCTTCCCGCCGGGATACTTTCCGCTCCCTCCCCTCTGTCGATCTGAGGCAGAAAGGTGCTTTCATCCGAATAATCTACCGTTCCCTCGTTGACATGGTAGCGAGTCATCAACAAAAAGCCATGCTCGGTCACTCGGGAGGAAAGGTAACTTCCCGTGATGCAAATACGCTTTTGTTCCATTATATTGCTCGGATCACGGACATCCAACAACACAACCGATACAACAGCCTCTCTGTCCTGATTGGTATAGGGCACCACCGCCGTAACAGAAGAGCCGTCTTGGGATAGATAAAATTCCCACAGGTTATGATTGGCAAACAGCATTTCATTTTGATACAGGGAATACGAACCGATCATTTCGGAATCCAATCCTGCGGCAGAAAAAACCTTTAGGGTCGTATCGTCCAAGTAAAAGAAATATTGGTTTGTCCGCTTGATCCGATCCGCCTCGGTGACACCCGTTACTTGGTTGTCGGTCAATTCCTCATAGCTGTTCTGCGTGCCGGTTGTCACGCCATTCAGAAGAACATCCTCGGCGTTAGCAGGAAAGGTGATGATTTCTCCGTCTCCCGGTGCGATAACTTCCCCGGCAGCCTCCTTATCCCTCCCATTTGAAAAGAGGGCGGACAATCCTTCCATGAGCATGGACGTGTAGCGGTGTGCACGATTCTGATAAACGGGCTCTCCCCCATAATACCGTGCCAAGCTTTGGATCACATGATAGTATTCGCTGTCACGATACGGCTCAATTTCGGGAAGATCATCACCATAAGGGATAAAGAGCCAAATACCCAAGGAAGCAACCGCCATACAGACAGCAACCGCCGCTACGGCAACGGCTACCCCCAGTTTTCTTCCGTTTTTCTTCATTCCGACCTTGCGAGACGGATCGGCTTCTGTTACGTAGGCTTCCTCTGCCATGCTCATGGCAAGAAGCAAACGTTCATTCTTTTTCATAGTTGAACCCCCTTTTGTTCCAAATAGATCTTCATCTTATTTCGGGTGCGCATCAACAAGACCTTGACATTGCTTTCTGTCATGGAAAAGGACTCTGCGATCTCCCTGACCGAACAGAGATACCAATAGCGTCTCATGAAAATGATGCGTGTGGTCTGAGGCAACGATGCCAAAAACGCATTGATTGCCTCCTTTAGGATCAGCTCCTCGCTCATGGGAGCGGTGCTGTCCGGTGACGGCAGACATTCTGCAAGCTCTTCCAGAGCAAGCTCCACCTGTCCGCCTCTCTTTTGCGCCCATTTCTTTTCATAGCGATCCAGAGCGAGATTGCGAGTGATCTTACCCAGAAAAGCAGATAATTTTTCCGGCTTATGGGGAGGAATGGCATTCCATGCTTTTAGGAAGGTATCGTTGACACATTCCTCGGAGTCCTCGTGAGACTCCAGAATCCGATACGCTACCGTATGACAATATGCACCGTATTTACGCTGTGTTTCGGAGATTGCAGATTCGGAGCGGTCCCAAAACAGGCTTACGATTCGTTTATCATCCATGCCGTCACCTCCTCAAGAATATCAGGGCCCTTCACCCATATAGACGAAAAAAGTTTACTTCCGGTTACAAAATTGGTTTTTTTTCATTATATCACAAAAAACTTTCCTCTGCAAGTTACCATTTCCCCATATCAAACATGCAAATGGGGCTCCCAAAAAAGGAGCCCCATAACAATTATTTATTATTTATTTTTGATGGCATCCACAGGCTTCCGTCTTGCAATACTCCATACAGGGAAGAAGCTTGCCAGAGCGGCAACGGCCACCGAGATCACCAGCATGAGCAGAATTTGTCGGATGCCAAAGCTCAACAGGGTCACGTTAATACCGTAGCTGCGGACAAAGTTGTTGAAAAAGATGGTAATGGAAACGGTTGCGATCACGGAAAGCAGATAATTGATCAAAGCGATCATGGCCGCCTCCGAGAAGAAGATCTTAAACACATCGGAGGATCGTGCACCTACGGCACGCAAAATACCGATCTCCCGTTTTTTGTAGGAAATGGATACCGAGATAAAGTTCATCAGCATCAAAGCGGAGAATACGGCAAAGCCGATACCCACATACAGGAATACCTTTGCGCCGACCTCAATGAAGCTATTGAAATTATTCAGCGTATTCATAACCTGATTTTTCATGGAAAAGCTGATATCCTCGCCCTCCGCATAATTCAACTCTACCAAGGAGCGAACCTGCTGGGGATCGGTCGGCATCACCGCAACGGCATAGGCGTATGCACCGGGGTCGTGAGGTGCATAAACGGTATCATCCTTCCAAACAATGTACTCCTTTTCCGCAAGCTCTTCATGCAAGTCGCATACCGCCTCACCAATCACAAGATCGCTCAGCATTCTATCTGAATCTTCAAAGAGTCCTACGACCTTAATGTTGGGATAGTTGAGCTTTTGCTCGCCGTTTTCGTCATAATGGTGGAATTGGAAGACACATTGAGAGATCATATCCGACAAGGAGTCCTTCGCAATCGACAGCAAAAGCTCGGTAGCCTTTTGGTTGAGTGTCTGATACAAACTGCTGTCTTCCTTGCCTTCCACCATGAAGATCTTATTGACGTATGCGCTTGCTACTTGCTTGCGCAATGCAACCTCGGAGAGCATACCACAGTATTCTACCCACTCGTCAAAGCTATATCCCATGGAACGCTGCACGTATTCTTCATAGAATGCCTCGGTTTGATAATCGTCCACAGACTGACCTTTCTGGGAACGGTAGGCTTCCTCGTATGCCAATACGTTGCGAATAAAGGACACATTCATATTGAAATCAGCAACAGATCCGTAGCATTGCTCCAACAGCGTTCCATAAAATTCGTTGGGGACAGAAGTATCAAAGGTATAGCCCAACAGTGCTTCGAGCAGTTGCTTCACATACGGTGCAGCAACCTCATCACCGCTCGGAAAGCCCTCCAGCGAATCGTCATTTTTGGAAAGAAGCTCTTTCCAGTAGGATCTCAGTTCCTCGTCCGAAATCATGGCCATCGCCTCGTCCGACATGCCTCCTCGATCGGCGGAATATCGTTGTAACAAAGCCTCCTTGGCGGCCGCAAATGTTTCCTCATCCGCCGTATATCGTTCTGCGGAAAGCTTCAGGATCACATCTCTGACCGAGAATTCTGCCATTTCGTCCATCCACAGAGTACCGAACATCTGCTTCAGAATGGCCTCACAATCCTCAGAACAATTCACATCCAGAGGCAAACTGTTCAGCAAACTGTTGCTGACAACAATCTCATTCTCCCCCAATGTGGTTCTGTTCTTTCCGTCCAGCCAATTGATAGTGCCCACCAGAGACAAAGCGGAAGAATCTGCCATTCTGTGGAAGCCCTGAATGGAGAGAGACGAATCTTTGTCTGTCGGCATCGTCAACTCACAATAGAAAAACATGGATTCGCCGATTGCCTCATTTCTGGCTTTGTTCAAAATGTCAGCAGACAGGTTTTCAAAATTATTCTGGTTGAGATATCCTACGCTGTGGAAGCTGTAGCGAAGGGTATTTTGCAGTTCCCCTTGCATCGTAATCGTTCCGATATCACTCTGGCCGTCTGTAGGCGCACCGACATTCTCCTTGGGAACGAAATCGGCATACCGCTCGTAGTCAAAGCAGGTATCCACCACGCCCGTGACCTTCCAGCTCTTCTCTTCTCCGCCGATACGAAGCGTCAGACGTTTGCCGATGATGGACTTTGCGTCCTGTTCATTCATCGTCAGCTCACCTGCCTGAACAGACTCCCCCGTTTCTCGATTGGAATAACCCGCATAATTTAACTGACGGTACATCAGCTCGGTGATGGCAATTTCATCGTCGGCCTGTGGCATCGTTCCTGTCAGCGAATAGCCCATGCTTTCCATTTGCTCTTGAGTGGTGGAAGCAAAGCCGGACAGGAGACCCGTCTAAGCAAACTCATATCCGATGGAGGTCGTATCCTTCATGTTAGCCGTAACGGAAACGGAAGAACCGTTTTGATCACCGCCCAGGATCGGAATAAAGTTCAGACCGGTTTTTTCGGACAGTGCCGTGATATCGTTTTCATTCATCAAAACATCACTGTATCGAGTCTCAACGTTATCATCCCAAGTCCAAGTATATTTCAGACCTGCGGAAAAAGCAGCGTATTGGATCTTGGTATCCAAAATGGAGTCAGTGGCAGCCGTCACCTTATTGTAAGCTCCCAGCGTATCAGAGAAGCCGAACATGGTAAAGGCGATCAGTGACAAAAAGATGGTCATGACCAAACGGAATTTTTTGTGTCCCAAGCTGCTTCCGCCGATCTTCAAGGCGTTTTTCAAGGGCAAGCGAGAACGGATAAACTTGGTATTTTTTCCTTCGTACGCCTGTGCCTTAACGTCCTTTTCGCAATCGGTCACACAGAACACCGATGCACGGTTATCCTCACTGATACCGGCAGAGGTGCGAACCGTATTGTTGACACGGGTATCACCCGACACCAAAATATCCGCATCCTGCTGGCGCAGATAGGCATTGATCAGCGCAACATCCTCTTCGGTGAGCTGATAGCCCTTTTCAATGCGAAGAAGGTGATCGGACATTTGCAAAATTCCGCTGCTGACAGCTTTGGCTTCTACCTGATGCTTGGTCACGTCACTTTCAATTGTGCCGTCCTTCATCTCAATGATACGGTCACCGTACCGCTCCGCAAAATCACGGTCATGCGAAACGATGATCACCAGCTTGGTTTTGGACAACTCCTTCAACGTATCCAAGATTTGCTTACCTGTATTGGAATCCAAAGCCCCCGTGGGCTCGTCAGCCATAATGATTTCGGGATCCTTGACCAAGGCACGGGCAATGGCAACACGCTGCTTTTGACCGCCGGAAAGCTCGTTGGGCTTTCGTTTGGCAAAATTCAGCATATCCACCTGCTTTAAGATCTCATTGATCTTTTCGTTGGTAGCCTTTTTGCCTTGTAACTCCAATGCCAAGCCGATATTGGCGCCTACGGTAAAATCATCCAGTACATTGTATTCTTGGAAGATAAAACCGATAAAGGTATTTCGGTAAGCATCGAAATCCGAGCCTGCAAAGTTTTTGGAGGATTTTCCTTTGATGATAAACTCACCGCCGTCGCAACCGTCCAATCCGCCGATCACGTTCAGCAATGTGGATTTTCCGCTTCCCGATTTACCGAGAATAAAGACCATTCCGTTCTCTGGGAAGGTCACACTGACATTGTCCAGTGCTTTCACCGCATTTCCGGATTTGGAGCGATAAATTTTTGTGACGTTCTTAATTTCAAGCATCTTCCGTTATCTCCTCGTAAAAAGCGTACACGGCATCAAGCCTTGTCAGTTTCATTCTATCATAAAAAAAATAAAAAAGCAATAGGTCGAAAAAAATTTTTTTCGACCTATTGCAATCCCGGTTTTCGGGGCTTATTTCTTGCACTCGTGCTCCAACCAAACCAAACCCAAACCAAAGGCCTCATACAGGCCTTTTTTGTGTCCTTGGCGGAGAATATTATTTTGGTTTTTGGATTCAACCACTTGGATCATAATATCATCGGGAACGGAAACACCCTGCTCGTTCTTCTTATAGGACATGATCTCCAAAAGCAGAATACCCTTTTCCTCCATATCGCCGTAACAAATGGTGTCGCCCTCACGAACCAAGGGACGTCCTTTATATTCCAAGTACTCGCCGCTGACCAGTTTTCTTTCTTCCATGGCTTCCTCCTGTTTTCTGTCACTTGCTTTCAGTATAGTATATCACAGTTTGACGTGAAAGTCAAGTGTTTTCTTTCTCTCCAAGGAAAACGGCACTTTTTTTCAACCATGCCCCTGCGGAAGAAGGATGGCCCTTGG
The DNA here is from genome assembly GCA_017462145.1 of Clostridia bacterium. The sequence goes on along the minus strand of JAFTRT010000204.1, from coordinate 2,016 downwards.
CCAAGGAAAACATGGCTTGAAGAGCCGCTTCGGCTTCAAACTGCTCGCACTCTCTTGGCAAATCGGCAGGCTTTGTGATGAGAGGCACCCTCTTTTTCTGCTTTCTGCGTTGACTCAAAAGCGCTCTTCCTCCCTCTGTTGCTCCCAATAACAACGTATAAGCAGGCGTTTGATGCAACAGGGATTCCTTGACTCCCGTCATGCAAAAGAGCATCGCACGACGCAGATGGGCATCGGTATATTGCTTGGTTCGAAGCGCCTCGAACAGCTCTTTGGCCGTGGTGCACTCCTGTGCCAAGGAACAGATCCGTTCTGCGATCCCACCTCCTGCCTCGGCAATTCCCTCGAAATCACTTGCGCTCCGAAGGCGGAAGAAAGTAAGAATAGCTGTATCCAAGCGCTCCGGATCGGTTAATTCCCCACCGTCACGCAAACGGCGAAACATTGTCTCGGCCTCTCCGGGCATACCGCTGATGGTTTGCGCCCACTGTCCCGACTGCCACAGGCGGCGAATTGCCGTAGCCGAAGGATAGTCGCTCTCGCTTCTTCCCTCGGAGCGGTAGGCATCTCCCACCCGACGGACGGTACAGGCAGTCATCGCACAAGAATGGCGAAGCAAGACCCGAAGATAAGCCACCCCCAGAAGGTCATTGGAGGAAAGCTCGGTTCCGAGAAGGCCTCCATAGGCCTGTGCGGCTCGTTCTCCTCGCTTCAAGGCCTCGGCAAAAGCAGCTTGGGTTTGGGGATGCTCTGCGATTCGTGCGGTCTCCCAAAGGCGATCGATCTCCCCACATTCCGAGCCAAACAAGAGCACATCGGCATAATCCTCCAAAACCGTCACTGCGGCCTCGGCAAAATAATCTGCCCCTGCCGCACTCCACGGATACGGAAGCTGCAACACCAGATCGGCTCCGCAACGCAAGGCCGCTTCGGCTCTTGCATACGGATCGGCCACTGCCAACTCCCCCCGCTGAACGGCACAGCCGCTCATGACGCAAACGATGCGGTCTGCGCCCAGACGGCGAGCCTCGGACAGGAGGCGGGCGTGCCCGTTATGAAACGGATTCCATTCGCAAACGATTCCAAATGTGGACATAACAGTTCCTTTCGGCCGACGATTCGGCTGCTTCTTTTTTGTTTTCTTTTTCTTTTTCTTTCAAAATCCTATTGAAATCGGAAGAAAAAAGGTGTATAATAGGATAAATATTGAATTTATTCAACGGAGGTTTTTTACATGAATATTCTTGTTGTCAACGCAGGCTCCAGTTCTTTGAAGTATCAGCTGATCGACACCGAGACCGACGTGGTATCCGCAAAGGGTATCTGTGAGCGGATCGGCGGTGCAGGCTCGCTGATCGAGCACAAGCAACTGCTCAAGGGACTGAAGGTCAAGGAAGAGGCTCCCATGGCGAACCATGCGGATGCCATGAAGCTGGTCATCCGTTATCTCACCGATGAAAAGGTGGGGTGCATCGCAAGCATGGATGAAATCCAGGCAATCGGACACCGTGTGGTACACGGCGGAGCTTACTTCTCCGGTTCGATCTTAATGACCGAGGACGTGCTTTCCAAGCTGGAGCTGTGCCGTGCTTTTGCGCCTCTGCACACCGAGGCACATCTGATGGGCATTAAGGGCTGTTTGGAGACCATGCCCGGCAAGCCCCAGATCTTGGTATTTGACACCGCATTCCACCAGACCATGGCGCCAGAAGCATATATGTATGCCCTTCCCTATGAATATTATGAAAAGTACGGTCTCCGCCGTTACGGTATGCACGGAACCTCTCACCGTTACGTCAGCGCAGAAATGGCAAAGCTGTTGGATAAGCCGTTGGAAGAGACCAAGATCGTTACCTGCCACATCGGTAACGGTTCCTCCATCTCCGCAGTAAAGGGCGGAAAGGTCGTAGATACCTCTATGGGCTTTACCCCTCTTGCCGGTGTGGAAATGGGAACCCGTTGCGGTGATATCGACCCCGCTATCGTTCCTTACATCATGGAAAAGGAAAATCTGAC
>JAFTRT010000203.1 GCA_017462145.1 Clostridia bacterium | reverse complement strand
GCCGAGAGAGATTACTGCTTTCGTTGCAATAGCGGGGCTTTTCATGCCTGCTTTGACTCCTATTTCCCTCCTTGCGGCGGCTACATATCCGATTCAAGTTTGGCATTATGATGTTAGAGCAGAATTAAATGAAGGAGTGCCGGAAAAAAAACCTAGCCTTGAGGAGCATCCGGAAATTGATAATTCTATTGCCGCAGATTTTCATCAATTAACTGCCGGTGATAAAAAAAATGAAAAACTTTGTTGGCCGGATGGTAAGGAAGGAATTTATCAAGGTGATTCATTAGTGACCGACCCTAGAGATATTGGAACGTATAATTTTTTCATGCCAACCGATCCTTGGAATACATCTTTGCATATCGTTTTTGATGTTTTTCCTTGGGTCGTCTTCGGGAATAACGACGATGATCCCGGACCGATCATCAATTATCCCGTGAAGTGGACTCAAGATTTTATACAGCTGTTTATATAGGAGCGTGTTGCTATGAAAAAGAAATTTGTTGTAGCTTTTATATCGATCGTTTACATTGTGATCATCGGTGTTGCAATTGATCAATTTAGTAATATTTATTACTCTAAGCGTTTGGTGAAAGCAATTGAGGCAGAGAATATTCAAGAAATCAATGTTGTGTTAGACAAAAAGCCATCGTGTGTGAATACCGTTCCCACATGGATGCCTAAATGGTTTCTTGTTTTAGGTGAATCACCGCCGGTTCAAAATCCTTTAGCGGTTGCCTGTGAGATTGACAATATGGAAATTGTTTCTTTATTGCTTGAAAGGGGTGCGGCTGTCAATTTTTATGATGGTACTTTTCCCGCATTGTCGTATGTCTACCGAAACAAGCGAGAACATTGGTATGAGATGTCTCTATTGTTAATTGAAAATGGAGCTTCTTTGAATTATTCTACGCAACTTAATAGGGAGGGGGTAGCTGTTTTTGCGGATATTGCGAGAAACAAGCCGGGAACCGAAGTTGTCCCTAATGACACAGAAGAAAAAGTTTATAACTCTTTTGTTTATGCAGTGGAGCATTGTGATCAAAGTCAAATTGATTGGTCGGATGTTCTTCGCTACTGTGTTGAAGGAGAGCGAATTACGCTTGTCGCATTTCTGTTCGATGAAGGATACTGCGATGTAGATACCCGTGTATATTTCGATACAAGACCTTTGATCCAGGCTGCATATTATTCTAGCTTTGAAATGGTTGAATTTTTATTAGAACGTGGTGCCAATCGTTCTATCAATGAAAAAGATTCAAAAGGTGACACCGCTCTTATGTGGGCAGCACGTGATAAAGAGGACGACACAAATGCGGAAATCATAACCCTTTTATTAGAGCACGGCGCAGACAAGAACATCCGAAATGCAGAAGGAAAAACTGCTTACGACATTGCTGTGGAATATGAAAACCAAGTTGCAATGGACTTGTTGAAGAATTAAATCTTTTTGCACAGAAATAACTGCTTCGGGGCGGCAAGCCCGCCCCGATCGCTCCTTTGAGCGGGTCAACGGAGTGTTGGTATGAAAACGGAATCCCGACAAGACAAAACCCCCGTGGATGCCATTGGCATTCACGGGGGTTTTTATGGAAACGGCTTTCTTGCCAATAACCAAGGAAACCGATTGGTTGGCGGTCAGACCTTGAACATCAAGTCGCCGTAGGTGGGGAAGGGCCAGTAGTCCGAGGCGGTGGCTTCTTCCATTTCGTCTACCAGCAGGCGCAGATCGTTCATGGCGGGCAGAACGCTGTTGCAGTAGCGTTCGGCACGCTCCATTACGTTCGCCGTCTTTCTGGCTTCGGTATCTACCGTCTTCAGCCGCTTGGTGGCCTCGTATGTCTTGGCGTTCAGCTCGGACAGGCGGCAGATCAGATCGGCTTCCACCGAGCAGGTCACGTCGGGCAGAACCGAGCGTTTTAGGCTGGCGGTGCTTGCCAGCTCGGACAGGTAGGAATTCACGGCCGGGATGATGTCCCGATTGGCCATCTCGATCATGGTCAAGGCCTCAATGTTGACCAGCTTACAGTAGTTCTCAAAGAAGATCTCCTGGCGGGAGGTCAGTTCGACCTCGTTCATGACACCATGCTCTCCGAAGAGCTTGACGTTCTTTTCGGAGGTGAGAAGCTTGTAGGCCTCTACCGAGTTTTTCAGATTCAACAAGCCTCTGCGCTCCGCTTCCCGTTCCCACTCGTCGGAGTAGCCGTTTCCGTCAAAGAGGATGCGGCGGTGCTCGGACAGGGTTTTGCGGATCAGATCGGCCACGGCTACGTCAAAGTTCTCTGCGCCCTCCAGCTCATCGGCAAACTGACGGAAGCTTTCGGCCACCGCCGTATTGAGCACGATGTTGGGCATGGCAATGTTTTGGGATGCACCCACCATACGGAACTCAAATTTATTGCCCGTAAAGGCAAAGGGAGAGGTACGGTTGCGGTCGGTGGTATCCTTGCGGAAGGTAGGAATGGAGGGGATTCCCAAGTCCATGATGCCCGCCTTGACGCCCGAATAGGAGGTGCCGTTGATGATGGAATCAAAGATATGCTCCAGCTCCTCGCCAACGAAGATCGAGACGATGGCAGGAGGGGCTTCGTCACCGCCCAAGCGGTGGTCGTTGCCGGCAAAGGCGGCGGAAATGCGCATCAGATCCTGATAATCGTCCACGGCCTTGATGATTGCCGCCAGGATCAGTAAAAATTTTACGTTTTCGGCAGGGGTCTTGCCGGGATCCAGCAAGTTTTTGCCACCGTCGGTGCAGACCGACCAGTTATTGTGCTTGCCGGAGCCGTTGACGCCCTTGTAAGGCTTTTCGTGGAGCAGGCAGACCAGGCCGTGCTTTTCGGCGATCCGCTTCATATACTCCATGATCAGCAGATTTTGATCCACCGCTTTGTTGGTGGTGACAAACACGGGGGCAAGCTCATGCTGTGCGGGAGCGGCTTCGTTATGCTTGGTTTTGGATACGATGCCAAGGGTCCAAAGCGCCTCATCCAGATCCGCCATAAAAGCACTGATGCGGGGCTTGAGGGGACCGAAATAATGATCCTCTAACTCCTGCCCCTTGGGAGCAGGTGCGCCAAAGAGGGTACGGCCGGTATATTGCAGGTCCTTGCGGGCATCGAACATTTCCTTATCAATGATAAAGTATTCCTGTTCAGCGCCAACGGTGGTATTCAACCGCTTGGTGGTTGTGTCGCCCAACAGACGAAGCAACCGCAAGCCTTGCGTGCTGATGGCATCCATGGAACGGAGCAAGGGGGTCTTGGTATCCAAGGCCTCTCCCGTGTAGGAGCAGAAAGCGGTGGGGATGTAAAGGGTTCCGTCCTTGACAAAGGCGTAGGAGCCGGGATCCCATGCCGTATAGCCCCGTGCCTCAAAGGTGGCACGCAGACCGCCGCTGGGGAAGGAGGAGGCATCGGACTCACCCTTGATGAGCTCCTTGCCCGAAAATTCCATCACCACTTTGCAGTTGCCGATGGGAGAAATGAAAGAATCGTGCTTCTCTGCAGTCACACCCGTCAAAGGCTGGAACCAATGGGTATAGTGTGTGGCACCTTTTTCAATGGCCCAATCCTTCATGGCATTGGCCACCACGTCGGCTACGGAAGCATCGATGGTACGCCCGGTAGCATTGGTCTTGGTCAGAGATTTGTAGACCTCCTTGGGAAGCCTTTCTCTCATCACGTCATCGTTGAACACCATATTTCCGAAAAAATCGGGAACATATTTGGTCATCATTCACCTCATATCTGTCTGCTCTACGGTGGCAGACGGACAAAAAATAAAATATCATTCTATATTATATACCAAACCCAACGGCTTGTCAAGGACCCCACAACTGTAATTGTCCATGACCGCAGGATGAGATGAGTAAGGTGAAAGTGGGGAGAGATGGTTTTGCATATCGGGCGACAAAATCTCGCACTTTTTGAAGCAACCATCCAGTAAAATGTGAAAAAAATGTTAAAAATATGAATTTTTTCTTTGTTTTGCTTGCAAAAGTTGAAAGGGTGTGATATAATGACAAGTACACTGATTTGTTTTTTTGGTTACAGAAAGGATAAAATCCATGGCAAAGAGAATCGAACTGGATGCAGAAACATATCATCGTATGATGGAAAATTGTTGGGGACAGGCAAAGACTGCCAATCGTATTCCTTCTGAGGCCTTTGACCATTTTCGGGTGAAGAGAGGTCTACGCGAGATTGACGGAACCGGCGTTATGGCCGGTGTCACCAACATTGGTAATGCCCACGGTTACGTGGTGTACGAGGGTGAGCGTGTGGCCGACGATGGAAAGCTGGAATACCGGGGCTATGACATGGCCTCCTTGGTAGACGGTGCTTCCGCTGAGGGACGCTACGGCTACGAGGAGTGTGCCTATTTGCTGTTGTTTGGCCGATTGCCCAATCGAACGGAGTTGGATGAGTTTACGCAGCTGTTGGCCAGCAGCCGTCATCTTCCCCCTCGTTTTACCGAGGATATTCTGATGAAGGCGCCTACTCGTTCGATCATGAATAAAATGTCCACGGCGGTTTTGGCGTTGTATGCCTATGACGAGAATCCCGACGATACGAGCCTTGAAAATTTAGTGCGACAGAGCATTGAGATCATTGCCCGTCTGCCGGTGATCGCAGCACATTCCTACGCCATGTACCGCAGCACCTTCCAGGGGCGGAGTCTCAACTTCCACACGCCCCACGACGAGTTGGGTGCGGCGCAGAACTTTTTGCGCATCCTGCGCCCCAGTAAGCAGTACACCGAGGCAGAGGCCTTGCTTTTGGATCAGTGCATGACCATTCATGCCGAACACGGCGGCGGAAACAACTCCACCTTCTCCTGTCGCGTGCTGTCCTCATCGGGCACCGATACCTATTCGGCGATCAGTGCCGCCATCGGCTCTCTGAAGGGCCCTCTTCACGGCGGTGCTAATATCAAGTGTCAGCACATGTTCGACTGCTTTAAGGAGAACATCAAGGACGTGTACGATGACGATGAGGTTGCGGCCTTTATCAATAAGATTTTAGACAAGGAGGCCTATGACAGAAGCGGATTGATCTACGGTATGGGTCATGCGATCTACACCAAATCTGACCCCCGTGCTACTTTGCTGAAAAAGCACGCCAAGGATCTGGCATACGAAAAGGGCTTTGGTGACGATTATCATCTGCTGGAGACCATCGAGCGTCTGACACCCGATTTGTTCAATGCGAAAAAGGGAACCGATAAGATCATGTGTGCCAATGTGGATCTGTATTCGGGTCTGGTTTACCGGATGTTGGGGATTCCGGACGAGATGTACACCCCTCTGTTTGCCATTGCCCGTGTGGCGGGTTGGTGTGCCCACCGCATTGAGGAGCTGCAAACGGGAAAGAAGATTATTCGTCCTGCCTACAAGTGCATTGCACACGACAAACACTACGTTCCCATCGACGAGCGATAAACAAAAGCCGTCCTGCTTGTTTCGGCAGGACGGCTTTATTTGCTTTTCCATTCGGTTGCGCTCACGGCTCGTTTGCAGGGCGCTCTACCAAGGCCAAATATTCCTCGTAGGTCACAAGGATTTTCAGGGCGGCAAGGAGGGCATTTGCGGTCATACCGTCGGGGAGACGGAGCTTTTGTGCCAGAGCATCTCGTTTTTGCGCACTGTGGGACCCACCCGAGAGACCATCGATATAAAAATCGGTTTTCGAGAGAGGATGCTCTGCCGCACGCTGTGCGGCCGTGACATCGGCAAGGGGGGCCAACAGCTCGTAGAGCAGGTCGGCTTCCATTCCCTCTACCCCCAACGTTCCCTCGGCAGAGGGGGCTTTTTTTCGTTTTTCCGTTCCTTTGATCTTGGGAATGTACAACTGGATCAAACGGTCGGGGGGGATCACCGTGGTGAGGTGAGATCGAATGACCTTACCCGCACCGTCACTGTCGGTCAGCAGAATGATGGGAGTACGGCGAGCCAGTTCCCGAAGAAGGGCCTGCTTTTCTTTCTTGTTGAAAATGCCGAATCCGTCGGTGACCAAAATATGGGCTTGGCACACCGTCAGCAGGCGCAGACGGTCATACTTGCCCTCGACCACGATGGGATAGGGAATGTTCAGTTTCGGTCGTTCGGCGTTTAGATTCATAACGTCCTTTCCTTTGCGCCTCAAAGGGCGGTTTGAAGTAAGATCAAGAGTCCCAAAGCAATGCGGTACACGCCAAAGGGGGCAAAGCTGTGATGCTTGACAAAATCGGTGAGAAATCCAATGACAGCCAGGGAGACGAGAAATGCCGCCACCGAGGCAAGCAGCAGAGCTCCGTAAGCCGTGAGGGGGAGTGTGACCTCTCGGGCACGGACAAAGGAGAACCATTTGACCAAGCTGAGAAGCGATGCTCCGCCAATGGTGGGCAGCCCCACTAAAAAGGCCAGATCGGCGGCAACGGGACGGGAAAGGCCAAGCCATCCTGCCCCCAATAGGATCGCACCCGATCGAGACGTGCCCGGGATCAGAGCCAGGCATTGAAACAATCCCACGCCAACTGCTTTTTGGGGAGAGACGCAGGAGAGGGAGTCGGCCAAGGGATGGTTGCTTGCGGGAAGCAAAAAGAGGAGGCCGTAAAGGATCAGGGCGACGGCCACCACCGAGGGGCGGAAGAGCCAACTGTCCAGATCCTTTCCCGTTGTGTGCTCCAACAGCAAATCTGCTCCCAAGCCCACAAGGGCGGCAGGGAAACAACCTAACAGGAGGGTGCGCCAAAGAGCGGCAGTTTCTCGGCGTTGATCGGGCTTTTGGGAGGCAAACGGGTGTAAGCGCTTCCAAAAGCGGAGCGCCACTGCCAGCATGGCCGCAAGCTGAATGACCACCTCAAACAGAGCGGTGTATTCTGTCGCTACCTCGTCGGGAAGATCGGACAGAAAAGAAAAGGAGAGAACCTGATCCAGTAGGATCAAATGCCCCGTTGAGCTGACGGGGAGCCACTCGGTGACACCTTCCACCAGCCCGTACAGCAGGGCAATCAAACAATCTAACAGCATAAAGAGACGTTACGTCTCCCGTTCTCCCGAGCGCAAAATATCACCCGTCCGAACCTCAAAAGGAACTCGTGCCCAAAAGATCTGGGAGGGATGGGGGGCGGAGGGAACGGGGGCTCCTTCCGCATCGTACAGCTCCGTCACGGTAAAAGGCTTTCCAAACTGACCGGGAGAGATCAGATCGGCCTCGTCACCCACGGAGATCTTATTGCGCTGAATGAACGGATACAGCGTTCCGTTGTCGTTCTGCGCCGCAAGGCCTTCGGGGAGGGGGAGGGGCTCGATTGCCGTGGCAAAATAGGATTTTTCCCGAATGTACCCGTTGATGGTGGAAAGCTGAGGCTCCTCCATGGGAGAATCCAGATAGAAGCCGGTGCAGTATTCCCGATGGGAAACGCTTTCCAACTCACGCATCAAACGGGGGTCAAAGCGGTACTGTTCTTTGTCTTGCAGATACCCGTCCATGGCCATTCGGTACGTGTTGGTGACCACGGCGGTATAGTATGCGCTTTTCATACGGCCTTCAATCTTGAAGGAATCGATTCCTGCCTCAATCAATTGGGGCAGGATGGACACCGTGCACATATCCTTGGAGGACAAAATAAAGGTGCCAAGCTCGTTTTGCTCCACGGGGAACGGTGTTTCGGGTCGCTTTTCCTCGGTGATGGTGTAGGTCCAACGGCAAGGCTGGGTACAAGCACCCCGATTGGCATCCCGTCCCGTCAGCTGATGGGAGAGCATACAGCGGCCGCTGTAAGATACGCACATGGAACCGTGGACAAAGGCCTCCAACTCGACGTCACGGGGCAGGGCGGCACGGATGGCACGGATCTCCTCCAAGGTCAGCTCTCTTGCCAGCACCAACCTTTTGGCGCCCAGTGCCGCATAGGCCAAGGCGGCTTCGGGGCTGACGATACTGGCTTGGGTGGAGATGTGGATCTCCGCTTGGGGCATGACCTGACGGAGCAGAGCCATCACACCCAAATCGGCGACGATATAAGCGTCAATGCCCGCCCCTTGGATCTGTTCCAAAAAGGAACGCAGGGCGGGATATTCATTGCCGTGAGGCATGGTATTCAGTGTCAGATAGAGCTTCTTTTGGCGGGTGTGTACGTACTCGGCGGCGGCGTACAGCTCTTCTACCGTAAAGTTATCGGCGGCAGAGCGCATGCCAAAGCGAGTGCCTGCCAAATAGACCGCATCCGCTCCGTACAGCAGTGCGGCCTTCAGCTTTTCAAAATTTCCCGCAGGGGAGAGCAATTCGGGCATAGTGCGACCTTTCTGATGACAGTATATGGGAGTGTGGAGAGGATTATTCGGTCAGAGAAATGCCGTTTTTTGCGGCGTGCCGCTTGATGGCCTCTACCGATTGATCACTGATGCTGTGCTCCAAGCGGCAAGCATCCTCTGCGGCCGTCTCTTCGTCGACTCCGAGAAAAACCAAAAAGCGTGTCAAAATCATGTGCCGCTGGTAGATCTTTTCTGCAATTTCTTTGCCGCTGTCGGTCAGAAACAGATGACCCGACGGGTTGACGGTCAGATAGCCTGCGTTTTTCAGAATACCGATGGCTCGGCTGACACTGGGCTTGGAATAGCCCATATACTCTCCTACGTCGATGGAGCGGACGGTACCGCCCTTTCGGGAAAGAACCAAGATGGTCTCTAAATACATTTCGCCGGATTCTTGCAGGTGCATGATGACCTCCTGTTAAACAAGCATTGCGTCGTTCTCTTCTTATTGTATCACAAAAAAACAAAAAAATCAAGAGCAAACCGCTTTCTCTCCGAGAGAAAGAAGAGAACGCCTAAATTTGTAAGTTTTTGCCAAAAAAGGTTTTTGAAAATTGTGCATCTTTCCAAACTTGAGGGGGAGGGGTTGCAAGGGCGGGGAAAATATGGTATAATCAAGTACGAGGAAAACCACGATCACACCGCCCATGGGCGTGCGACCGGATCAATCGAAGAGGGACATCACAACGGACGTACGCTCGGCATAGGCCGAGCTTTTGTCATTTTTTAGGAGACCAAAAACAAAATGAAAGGAGAACGAGTATGAAACACATGAAAAAACTTTCGCCTTTCTTTGCATTTGTTTTGATCCTTGCAATGGTGGGATGTCACCGGATAGGAGTGGGGGAGGAAACCACCGAATCGGAAAAGACCTTGGACGGGAAGGATACTTCTGATTGCTTGGAATGTCAGACAACGACAGGGGAAGGGATGATTTCGGATACGTTGGAAACCGATTCATCCGGCAGGGCGATTTATCCCGTTCAAAAAGCAACGGTATTGGCGCAAGGAACTTCTAAAAAAATGAGTGGAGATGACAATTGTGCCGTTCTCATTGAAAACAGTTTGGCTTGGGAGATGTTGGATGTTGATTCTTCCTTGGACTATGATGAGAGCTTTTTTGCCGACAATATGCTTGTGGTAGTGCAGGTTAATCATTCCCGTAGTGATACGGTGTATTGCCCGAAAAAGTTTTATGTAAAGCACGGTCAAATTTTTCCGCATATTGACTTTATCACCCCCGGCAATGGAGATCCGTCCAATGAATATACGTTGATTGTGATTGAGGTGGATCGGGCGAGGTTTTCTGATGTGGAGATCGGAGAGGTCATAACACGTTGGGTCGTATATTGCTTCTAAATGCGATCGAAGGGAGGGCTTTATCATGAAAAAACGAATCTTTTTTCTTGCGTTTCTGCTGATCATTTGCCTATTATGTGGTATGTTTCCATTGACGGCCATGGCAGAAGAGACCACGATGGGAGATCGGCCGCCGTTGCCGACACGGGAAAGCCTTGTAGTGTATGAGGGCACCTTTCAAGAAGCCTTTCGAGAGGGAATGACTTTGAAAGAGGCTCTCAGCAGTGATCACGTAAAGTCTGTCAACGATC
>JAFTRT010000015.1 GCA_017462145.1 Clostridia bacterium | reverse complement strand
GTCTCATCAAATTTTGCCTTGGATGTCTGGCAAACCAGATCCAGTGCCTCAGCAGGATCGTAGACCTTGCTCTTATCAATCAGCTTTGCGCTGTCTGTATATTTCTTTCCCATTTTCCTACTCCTCCTTAGTCCTCAACCGTAACGCCCATGCTGCGTGCAGTACCAGCGATCATGCTCATAGCAGTTTCGATGTTTGCTGCGTTCAGGTCAGGCATCTTGGTCTCTGCGATCTTGCGAACCTGCTCCTTGGTGAGCTTTGCCACCTTGGTCTTGTTGGGCTTCGCGGAGCCGGACTCGATTCCTGCTGCCTTCTTAATCAGAACGGGAGCGGGGGGAGTCTTGGTGATAAACGTGAAGGAACGGTCTGCGTAAACCGTGATAACAACGGGAATGATCAGACCCATGTCATTCTTCGTTCTTTCGTTGAATTCCTTGGTAAATACAGGAATTGCAACACCGTACTGACCGAGAGCCGGTCCTACGGGAGGCTGCGGAGTTGCCTTACCAGCGGGCAGCTGCAGCTTGATATAACCCATAACTTTCTTTGCCATTTTAAAATACCTCCATTGTGGTCAATATACGGGAGAATTCAAAAATTTTTCTCCCTCCCACCGTGACCTTGTCACGTTACGCGAGTGTGACGATGTTTGCGTCCAACTCAACAGGCATATCGCGGCGTCCACGCTTGATGAGCACCGTGACTTTTTTCAGATCCTCGGAAACCGACTGTACCGTTCCGGTATAGCCCTCGAACAAGCCACTGTTCACAACGACGTTGTCTCCGACCTTTACCACCAGCTCCACACGCTTGGTTTCGATGTTCAGTGCTTCCACCTCTTCGTCGCTCAGGGGCGTAGGACGTGATCCAGGTCCTACAAATCCCGTAACGCCAGTGATGTTCCGCACCGCGTGCCAGCTTTCCTCTGTCATAGTCATCTTGATATACACGTAACAGGGGAAGATCTTGGACTCCACTTCCTTCTCGTTCTCACCGTTCTTTTCCACGATGGTCTCGATCGGAATCCGGATATCGAAGAACAGATGTCCCAGTCCTCGATTTTCGATGATCTTTTCAAGGCTTGCCTTTACCTTGTTTTCATAACCGGAATAAGTATGCGCCACGTACCATCTCGGTCCAACGTTCATTTCATTTATATCACTCATGACAAGCTCCTCTTTATGCTTTAAAGAGTTTGGTCAAACCAATGATACCCTGTGAAAAAGCAAAGTCAAGCAAACCGATCATAATCGCACAAATAACGACCACCACGAGGACAACGAAGGTGTTTTTCCACACCTGCTTCCACGAGGGCCAGACGATTTTCTTTACTTCGCTCTTGAAGCCGCGCCAAGCCTCTTTCAGACGACCCTTTTTCTTTACCTTTGCGGGCTTCTGAGGCTTGCTTTCGGTCTCAGCGACCTTCTTTTCCTTCTCTGCCATCTTTTCTTCCTCCCGAATTATTTGGATTCTTTGTGAAGAGTGTGCTTGCGGCAGAACCGACAGTATTTCTTCAATTCAAGTCTGTCAGGATCATTCTTCTTGTTTTTCTTCGTGTCATAGTTTCTCTGCTTACACTCGGTGCAAACCAGAGTAATCTTGACTCTTGCATCATTAGCCATATTAGCGGCACCTCCCATTTCAAAATATTTGCTTGTCCGAACGGATAAGCCTGTGTACCTCCCTCATCGGGCAGTGTTTGTCCGAGCCTTTCGGCATGGCGCAATCGGGCAAAACAAAAAAGCCTGCTCGCAGAGGTAGAACTATTATACCACCTTTGTCCAGTCCTGTCAAGAGTTTTTTTAAAGTTTTTTCACTTTTTTCTTTCTCCCCGATTTTGTCCGAAAAAAGCAAGAAAAAGAGCGCGTTCCGCGGAACGCGCTCCCGTTTTACATTAGAATCTTATTCAGCGTCCAGTGCCTTCAGATCCTCCTCGGATACCAGGCACTCAAACTTTTCGCCGCATGCGGGGCAAGTCAGCTCCTCGGGATCAATGCTGCCGTCAAAGCAAACGACGTCACCGCAGGAGGGGCACTCTACCTCAAAGTAGTCCTCATCCGCCAGATCGCAATCCTCGTCGCAGTTGCAGCAATCACCGTCGCAGTCAACCTCATCGTCGTCCCACTCTTCGTCATCATCCTCTAAAAGGATCTCCTCTACCGCGCCCAGATCCTCGTCTAGCTCCTCACAGTATGCGTGAACAGTATCCACGCGCTCATCCAGAGCGGCAATCTCCTCTGCCATATCGGAACACAGCTCGATCAGAGCGGCAATCACCTTACCCTCCTTGGAAGCCGTATCCAGCTCCATGCCTTCTGCCAAGCCCTTGATATAGGCTGCTCTTTCATTCAGTGTCATGTTGCACCTCCGTATATTCTGCTTACGCGCGGGACAGATACTCGCCGGTTCTGGTGTCGATCTTCAGGGTCTCACCCTCGTTGATGAACAGCGGAACCTTGATAACAGCACCGGTCTCCAGGGTTGCGGGCTTCAGGGTGTTGGTTGCGGTGTTACCTGCAAAGCCGGGATCGGTCCGGGTAACGGTAAGCTCCACGAACGTGGGAGGCTCAACACCAAATACGTTGCCCTTGTAGGAAACGATCTTACACATCATCT
>JAFTRT010000202.1 GCA_017462145.1 Clostridia bacterium | reverse complement strand
GCGGAATGCGTTTCCGCTGTAATTGTTGGGAATGTTCATTCCTCCGGGAAAGCGGCCTTGAGGTGAACGGGTATACATGACAGACCTCCCTTAGTGCAAGGTTTGAATCAGCCGAGTGATCTGAAGAAAGCGAAGCATATCGTCAATGGCCTTGGATCTTCTGGAATTGACGTAGGGCTTCAAGGCGCAAAGAAGCTCCGCTCGGCAATCCCCTTTCCCGGAGTGTGGAGGGGACTTGGTGAAAGAGGAAACCCCTTTGAGCAAGGGGGCAAGGCTTGCCGTCAGATCGGTCCCGCTTTCGGATGAGGCAGCAACCGAAGGCTCCTCCTTCGGGAGATCGGGCTCTGCCGTGGCGGCAGGTGCGTTGACACCCAGTGCCGAGGCTACATAGGAGATGACTTCCGGGTGTGCCATCAGCTTTTGGAGCATATCACCGAGAGCATCGGATGATGCGGTCTCCGTTTGCGGCAGTGGGCTATGGTTTTGTTCATCCATGGGTCACCTCGGCTTGCGGGCCGGATCAAATTGCTCTGCAATTCGTGCCAAATCTTCATCGCTGATCCTTCCCAAGGTCTGACGCAGGGTGCTCAAATTACTGGTGTCAAGATTCAATTCCGCCGGGTCGATCCCACTTTCACGAACCAACTTGGTCACAATGGCCTTAAACTGCATATCGTTTAAGGATAAAAGCTTCTCCAAAGATGCTCGGTCAATTTGCATAACGGTTCCTCCTTTGACGTGCTGATGATGTGGCTCACGAACAGTATATGCGATTGGGAATTTTTTGTTGACGGGAAGTTCAAAGAATGTGTGGACAAAGCTCGGAAAATATGCTATAATGAAAGGAAGAAAGTCAAGGGAAAGGACGTTGTTTATGAAGCGTTGTTTTATCATCAATCCCAGAGCAGGAAAAGGACTTCTGGCCCAAAGTCTCAAGGAACGGGTGGAGCAAAGCTGTGCTCGCAACGAGGTCAAGTTTGACATTTTTATGCCCGAAAGTCCGGAGGATTCTGCGGCCTATATTCGCCGTATGAGTGAGGAACGAGACGGAGAGGTGGCCTTTTTTGCCTGCGGTGGAGACGGTACGCTTTGCGAAACGGTCAACGGTTTGATGAAACTGCCCAATCGAGAGGGAATTGCCGTTGGTCTGATGCCCATTGGAACGGGAAACGACTTTGTTCGTAATTTCGAACATTCCGAGCTTTTTTTGGAACCGGATGCTCAATTGGATGCCACGGTTTATGAGATGGATCTGATCCGCTGTAACGAATGCTATGCCGTCAATATGATCAACATTGGCTTTGATAGCGAGGTCGTAGCCAAGAAAGAAGAGCTTTCGGGAAAAAAATGGCTTCCGTCTAAGCTGGCTTACGTGGCAGGATTGGTTCTTTGCTTGGCAAAAAAACCGGGGGTTACCATGGATCTTGCTCGTGATGAGGGATCTTATCAAAACAAAAAAATGCTTCTGACGACGGTTGCCAACGGAAATTTCTGCGGCGGTGGCTTCCATTCCAATCCCAAGGCCTCACTGTTTGACGGCTGTTTGGATTGCATTGAGGTCAAGGATGTGACCCGACTCCAGTTTTTGAAGCTGGTGGGAAGCTATAAAAAAGGAACACACCTGCGGGAAAAATTCAGTCATATCATTGATCACGTGAAGAGTGAACGCATCCACATGGTTCTGTCTAAACCCATGAACGTCAGAATCGACGGAGAACTGAAAAAGCTGAAGTAGCTCCGCCTTTCGGTAGAAAAGGGAGCGCTTCGGTTCTTGGTTCCGTCGGGGGCAACGCCCAAGGGAAGTGTGCTTCGAACGGCCGAGGCGATACAGTAAGCAATGGAGTTGTTGGTGCTGTCCGATTCTCACGGCAGACGGGAGCGGTTGCTTGAGGTGATGTCCGCTCATTGGAACGTGCGTGCCGTTCTGTTTTTGGGGGATGGGTTGAGAGAAGCAATTTCGGTTGCCGATGAGCTTGGGCTGCCCCTGGAGGCAGTTCGGGGAAATTGCGATATGTTTGGATCTGCGGATGGGTTCCGATATCAAGAAGAACAAATTTTGTCCTTCGGTGCATATACTATCTTGATGATGCACGGCCATACCCGTTCGGTCAAATCGGGAATCGAGCAGGCGGTGGCACGTGCGGTACAGGTGAAGGCTGACGTGCTGTTGTACGGTCATACGCATCTTCGGGAGGAGCGATATCTGCCTGCAGGTACCTATGTGGGCGAAATCATACTGCCTCGTCCTTTGTGGATCATGAATCCGGGAAGTGTTGGCAGACCCTCCGGAGCTTCGCCCTCTTATGGCGTGATCACCATCCAAGGCAAAGATCTGCTGTTGTCTTTCGGTCGGCTGTCATAGAAAAAAGTCCTTGCCGCAGATGCGGCAAGGACTTGGATTTGCTCATACCGGTTGAACGTCGGCTTCGGGCAGGGGTTCTGCGTTAGCGGCTGTTTCCAACTCGGTTTGATAAGCGGAAATCACCGCCTCTTCCAACAGAGATCGGAATGAAGCGTTGATGGGGTGTACGATATCCCGATAAGTTTCGTCGGGGTTTTTGCGGCTGGGCATCACGATAAAGAATTTATCTCTGGCGTGAATGACCTTGATGTCATGGACGGCCAATTGACCGTCAAATGTAACCGATACGATGGCCTTCATAGGGCCTTCATCAAAAAGCTTGCGAACTTTGATATCTGTGATCTGCATACGTTTTTCCTCCATTGCGCATCGTGCGTATTTTGTCTTCTTTCGGAAACGGAGTGCCGATGGCACCTCGCTTCTTTCATCCTAACGATATTATACAATTCTTCTTTGACCGTTATACAATGGAAATGCGTTTTTTGTGTGAACGAGTTTGATTTTTTTGAAGGGCGAAATGTCGCTTTTGGAAGTAAATTTGAGAACGGTCGCATAAGGGGTCGAAAGGACCCGATGGAAAGGGAGGTGGGCCTGTGGCAATTGAAAATACACATTTCGGGGCTTGTGAGATCGCCCGTTTGCTGCAACATTGCAACAGCATTTATTTTGTGGGGATCGGCGGTATCAATATGTCCTCTCTGGCCTTGATCTCCAAGCAAAGAGGCTTTTGTGTGGGCGGATCGGATCGAACCGAGACGGCCTTGACAAGACGCTTGCAACAGGAAGGAATCTGCCTATTTTACGGGCACAAAGAAGAACAGGTGGAGGCATACGATGCCTTGGTTTATACCGTGGCAATTTCTGCCGATAATCCGGAGTACGTGCGAGCAAAGGAGCGGGGAATCCCCTGCATCTCCCGTTCGGATTATATGGGATATCTGATGATGGATTATGAGAATCGGGTCGGTATTTCCGGAATGCACGGAAAAAGCACCTGTACTTCCATGTGCGCCTTGACTCTTTTGCGAGGAGGCGCAGATCCCACCGTGCTTTCGGGCGCAGCACTCAAGGAAATGGGCGGTGCGTACCGCATCGGTGGACGCCGACATTTTGTATTTGAAGCCTGCGAGTACATGGACTCTTTTTTGGATTTCAATCCCACTGTAGCAGTGGTACTCAACGTGGAAATGGATCACGTGGATTATTTTCACAGTATGGAGCAGATCATGGACTCTTTCTCTCGCTTTTTGGCAAAAACGGGAACGGGTGGCTCGGCGGTTCTGAACGGAGACGATCCCCGTGTGATGGAGCTGCGGAAAGCCTACCGAGGTCGGGTTCTGACCTTTGGGATCGATTCCCCGACGGCAGATCTACGGGCAGTAGAGCTGAAAGAGACGGGCGGATGCTATTCGTTTGATCTGCTGCTGTTTGGTCAACGGTTCTGTCACGTGGCTTTGGCGGTTACGGGACGGTATAACGTCTATAATGCCTTGGCGACGGCAGGCGCCGCTTGGCTTTGCGGTCTGTCCGGCGAAGCAATTGAGGATGGCCTTGCCTCTTTTAGCGGAGCCGCACGGCGGATGGAATATCGGGGAAGCTGCCGAGGGGCTTCTTTGTATGACGACTACGGCCACCATCCAACCGAGGTCAAGGCCACTCTGGAAGGTGCCCGTAAGATGACGGCAGAGGGCGGACGGTTGTTTTGCGTTTTTCAGCCCCATACGTATTCTCGGACAGCTGCTTTGTTGGATCGCTTCGGCGATGCATTTTCCCTGGTGGATCGGGTGTGGATTCTTCCCATCTATCCCGCCAGAGAGACCGATTCTTTGGGGATGAGTGCCTCTTGTGTGGCAAAGGCTGTGGGGATGCATGCCGTTGCTACCGACGGATTTTCGGATGCGGCAGAGCGTCTTGTGAAGGAGTTGAAGCAGGGCGACGTTGCCGTGATCATGGGGGCAGGGGATAGTGATCGTATGTTCCCTTTGCTGATGGATGAATTTGCACAAAAGGAGTAACAGATGGGTTGCGAAGGATATGATGCCATTGCAGGCGTTTACGATGTCCTGAACGAAGAAATCGACTATGGCTCGTGGGCGGATTTTTTGGAACGGTGCTTTGACCGTTACTGCTCCTCTCGCCCGGAGTTGGTGTTGGATTTGGCCTGCGGGACGGGGCGTATGACCCGTGAGATGGCAAAAAGAGGCTATGATATGATCGGCGTGGACGGAAGCGATTCCATGCTGGGAGAGGCCTACGATAAAAGCGAGGGAATGGGAATTTTATATCTGTGTCAGGATATGCGTTCCTTTGAACTGTACGGAACGGTGGGAGCGGTGCTCTGCTGCTTGGACAGCATGAATTATCTCCTTTCGGAAAAGGATGTGGAATCGACCCTGCGAGGGGTTCACAACTATCTGGATCCCAACGGCCTGTTCCTGTTTGACGTCAATACGCCCTACCGTTTTCGGACGGTCTACGGAGACCGTGCGTATGTACTGGAGGATGTGATGGACGGCCGTAATATCTATTGCGGATGGCAAAACCGTTATGATGAGGACAGCGGACTGTGTGACTTTGATCTGTCCCTGTTTGAAGAGCAGGAGGACGGGAGCTATCGTCGCTCGGATGAGCACCAACAGGAGCGGTGCTACAGCATGGAGCAATGGAAGCGTATGCTGGCGACCTGTGGCTTTGAGTTGTTGGGTGTATTTGCCGATGTGAACGAGGAAACGCCGTGCGAGACCACCGAACGCTGGTATATGGTGGCAAGAGCATTGAAATCATAACAAGAAAAAAGAAAAGGATTGTAAGATGAAACAACAGGATAATTGCATTTTGCGTGCCATGACGGCAGATGGAAGCGCACGGATTCACGTGATCCGTTCCACCGATATGGTAAACCGTGTCGTTGAGATCCATCAAACGGCTCCCACCGCAACCGCCGCTCTGGGACGGCTTCTCACCGTAACCTCCATGATGGGCTGTATGTTGGGAGAAAAGGAGGATACCATTACCGTTACTGTGGGCGGAGACGGTCCTGCAGGCCGTGTGATCGCCGTGGGAGATTATTACGGTAACGTAAAGGGATATATTCAAAATCCAAATGCAGACGTGCCCAGAAAATCCAACGGCAAGCTGGACGTGGGTGCCGCTGTGGGGCAGGGGCTTTTGACCATCATTCGGGATATGGGAGAGGGAGAACCTTACAGCGGCTCCATCCCGCTGACCAGTGGTGAGATCGCAGAGGACATTGCGGCCTATTATGCCAATAGCGAGCAGATTCCAACCGTGTGTGCCCTGGGGGTTTTGGTGGATACCGACGGGAGCTGCCGTGCCGCAGGAGGCGTGTTGGTTCAACTGCTTCCTTTTGCCAATCCCGAAACGGTGGATGCACTGGAAAAGAACGTGCCCAATCTGGCCAATATTTCTGCTCTCTTTGATAAGGGTCTGACCAATCAGAACATTGCCGATCTGGCGTTGGCGGGGATTCCTTACGACGTATTTGACGAGTTGGAGGTGGAATACCGTTGTGATTGTACCCGAGAGCGAGTGGAGCGTGCATTGATCACGTTGGGGCAAAAGGAGCTTCAAATCATGTTGGCCGAGCAAAAGGCAGAGGGCAAGGGTGAGGAGTTGGAGGTCTCGTGTCGTTTTTGCGGACGCAAAGAGCATTTTTCCAAAGCGGACGTTGAGAAAATGTTTCAAAAATAAAAAATAAAAAAGTCAAAAAAGCTATTGACAAACCGAGCCGAAGGTGGTATAATAAGGAACGTTGGCGGCAGATGTCCGAACAAAAAAGTTTTTTGAAAAAAATAAAAAAACTTTTGAAAAAGGTATTGACAAACTCGCAAGAGTATGGTAAAATATCAAAGTCGCCGAAAGACGTTCGGAACAAGGGAGCATAGCTCAGTTGGGAGAGCATCTGCCTTACAAGCAGAGGGTCATAGGTTCGAGCCCTATTGTTCCCACCACTTTTGGCCCGGTAGTTCAGTTGGTTAGTACGCCAGCCTGTCACGCTGGAGGTCGAGGGTTCGAGCCCCTTCCGGATCGCCATAAGCCTTGGTAGCTCAGTAGGTAGAGCATGTGACTGAAAATCACAGTGTCGGTGGTTCGATTCCGCCCCAAG
>JAFTRT010000201.1 GCA_017462145.1 Clostridia bacterium | reverse complement strand
GTGTCTATTGCTCCCTGGCGGATATGGCTGATTATCGTCCTGCGGAGGGCGAGCGGTACGACGTGTTTTTTCACCTGGCTTGGGAGGGAACGACCGGCGACGGCCGAAACGATATGTACCTGCAAAACCGCAACGTGACCTACACGCTGGATGCCGTTTCCTTGGCGGAACGCTTTGGATGCCATACCTTTGTGGGAGCAGGCTCACAGGCAGAATACGGACGTGCGGAGGGAAAGCTTTCCTCTGCTACCTCAACCGCACCCGAAAATGGCTATGGCATTGCCAAGCTGGCGGCAGGACAAATGAGTCGAATTGCCTGCCGGCAAAAGAAAATTCGCCATGTTTGGGCAAGAATTTTGAGTGTGTATGGCCCTTATGAAGGGAAGCAATCCATGGTTATGTCCACCCTGATCAAGCTAAAGCAGGGCGAGGTTCCTTCCTTTACCAAGGGCGAGCAGATCTGGGATTATCTGTATAGTGCCGATGCCGCAAGGGCACTGATTGCCATGGCGGAAAAGGGGCGTGACGGAAGCATCTATTGTATCGGAAGCGGTGATCCGAGACCCTTGGCCGATTATATCCGAGACATTCGGGATGCAGTTGCTCCCGGCGCAGAGCTTGCTTTGGGTGCCATTCCTTATGCCAAGGGACAGGTCATGTACCTGTGCGCCGATCTGACCGAGCTCACCGCCGATACGGGCTTTGTTCCCACCGTGTCCTTCCGTGACGGTATCCGAGAAATGTTGGCGTGGTATGACGAACAGACTGCCAAGTAAGTGAAAGGAAAAAGGAAGATGAAAAAAGTCAGTATCATGGTTCCTTGCTATAACGAGGAAGAAAACGTAATTCCCATGAGCCAAGCTCTTGTGGAGCAGATGTCCATGCTTCCGCAATATGACTATGAGATTCTGTTTATCGACAATTGCTCGCAGGATCGGACCCGTGAGCGGTTGCGTGCGATCTGTGCCGAAAATCCGAAGATCAGAGCAATTTTCAACAGTAAGAACTTCGGTCAGTTTAACTCTCCCTATTACGGAATTTGCCAGACCACGGGAGATTGTACCATCACCGTTTGCTGTGATTTTCAGGATCCTGTGGATATGATCCCCCGTTTTTTGGAAGAGTGGGAGAACGGCTATAAGATCGTGTGTGCGATCAAGACCTCCAGCAAGGAAAATAAGCTGATGTATCTTTTGCGGAGCATCTATTATAAGATGATCAAAAAGATGTCCAAGGTGGAGCAGATCGAGCATTTTACAGGATTTGGCCTGTACGATAAGAGCTTTGTGGAGGTCCTGCGAAATCTGGAGGATCCTACCCCCTTTATCCGAGGAATCGTAGCGGAGCTTGGTCCCAAGATCAAGAAGATCGAATATGAACAGGCCAAACGACGTGCAGGCAAGACCAGCAACAACTTCTTCAGCTTGTATGATGCCGCCATGCTGTCCTTTACTTCTTATACCAAGGTAGGCGCAAGAGCCGCCTCCTTCTTGGGAATGTTCATGAGCGCAGGCAGCTTTGTGGCCGCCTTGGTGTGTGCTATTCTCAAGATCATCAACCCCGCCTACTTTTTCACCACGGGCACGGTTCCCGTGATCTTGACCATTCTCTTTGTCAGCGGTATTCACCTCTTCTTCCTCGGCTTTATCGGCGAGTATATTCTCACCATGAATGCCCGTATTATGAAGCGTCCTCTTGTCGTGGAAGAAGAACGGATTAATTTTTAATGCAAAACAAAAAGCCTTATGACCTTGACAGGTCATAAGGCTTTTTGTTATCGAATGGCTCCGACACAATGAATGGGGTGGCCTGCTTCAAAGGCTTTCAGATTGTCAGCCACCATGGTTACCAAGCGAGTGCGTGCCTCCAAAGAGCCCCAAGCCACGTGAGGGGTTACATAGCAATGCTTGGCGGTTAGGAAAGGGTGTCCTGCTCGCATGGGTTCTTCACATAACACGTCAATTCCGGCTCCCCTCAAACGTCCCTCGTTGAGCGCATCTGCTACGGCTTGCTCATCGGTCACGCCGCCTCTGGCCGTGTTGATCAGAACGGCAGATGGCTTCATCCAAGAAAGGGTTTCGGCGTTGACCAGTTCACGAGTTTCCTCGTTGAGAGGACAGTGAAGGGACAGATAATCGGCTTTTGAAAAAACCGTGGCCTTATCCACAAATCGAACGGGACCGTCTCCTTCTCCCATCGGGTGGTGGGGAAGTGCGATCACGTTCATGCCAAAGGCCAACGCAATCTTTGCAACTGCACGGCCGATGGTTCCATAGCCCACAATGCCAAGGGTCTTGCCGCAAAGCTCCTCGACCGGGAAAGCAAAGTAGGAAAAGGCCTTGGATTGGATCCAATCCTCTCGCTTCACCGATGCTGCGTAGTCGTCAGCGTGAGAAGCGAAATGTAGGATCAACGCAAAGGTGTGCTGTGCCACCGAATCGGTGGAATAACCGGGTACGTTACAGACGGCGATCCCCCGTTTGTCAGCCGCCTCTACGTCAATATTGTTATAGCCCGTGGCAAACAATCCCACAAAACGAAGATTGGGGCAAGCATCCATGATCTCGGCGGTGATGCGTGCTTTGTTGACCACCACAGCATCGCTGTCGCCGATGGCCGCTGCCACTTGGTCAGGGGGGAGCAGATCAAAATAACGAACCTCACCCACTTGCTCCAATGGGGAGAGGGAGACGTCTCCATTTGTGACCGTGCAACAGTCTAAAACGGCAATCTTCATGGCGTGTTTCCTTTCCAATGCTTCCGCTCCGTCAGATAGAGACGAGCGGCATCCATGTCTAAATGAACCTGCGCAGACAGTGCCTCTACGTCGGAAAACAGAACCTCTTTTCGTAAGAAGTGCAATAGTTCTACCGTGACGGTCTGTCCGTACAAATCGTCCTCAAAATCAAAAATATGAGTTTCTGCATACAGGGATCGGCCACCTACCGTGGGGCGATTTCCTACGTTGGTAATACCATATCGGATCCTTTGACCGATCCGTACACGAGAAACGTAAACCCCGTAAGCGGGAATGGCACAACCATCCCAAAACACTTGATTAAGGGTGGGAAAGCCCAACTGTCTGGCCAGCTTTTGTCCGCCGATCACAGGGGCACGCAGGCCGTAAGGACGGCCGAGCAAAGCAGAGGCCGTTTCCATGTTTCCTTTGGCAATGGCTTCCCGGATCCGAGAGGAGCTGACGGTCACACCGTCAACCGTTACAGGGGGAAGTACGGTCAGCCCGATTCCTCTTGCTTGGCAAAGGCGAATCAACATATCGGTGTTTCCGTTGCCTCCTGCCCCAAACGTGTAGTTGAAGCCGCAGACTACGTGTGTTGCCTGTAATCGCTTCTGTAAGATCTCCTCCACGAAGGTCTCTGCGGAGAGGGAAGCAATTTCGGAAGAGAAGGGACCGCATACCAAAATGTCTGCGCCCAAGGAGCGGATCAGCTGCCTCTTTTTGCTTTTGTCGGTCAACAATGGAACCGAATGAGGGGTAAAGGTGTTTCTCGGCGGCTCGTCAAAGGTCCATACCAAGCAAGGAACGCCTTGCTCGGATGCCAAAGAGACCGCTCGTCCGATCACTGCGCGATGGCCTAAATGAACACCGTCAAAGCATCCCAACGCTACCACACAAGGACCGGTTGTGTGGTAGAACAGAGAAGACTGGTATTTCATGAGAACTTGGTGAGATCCTGGGTACGGAAGGCTCGGCTGAAGGCGTGCTTGCCGTTGGCATCGACCAACTCAAAGCGGAAGAAGCGCCCAAACTTTTCGGGGATGTAAGAGAAGCTTGCTTCGGTGATACCATCTGAGCAAACTGCGGTTGCATACCGACCCTCACTGCGAAGCAGGATCTTTTGACAGGGAGAGGTCGTCAGGGTCAGCATTCCGT
>JAFTRT010000200.1 GCA_017462145.1 Clostridia bacterium | reverse complement strand
GAACCACGGTGGTGGTGGGCCCCAACGGAAGCGGAAAATCCAATCTCTCGGATGCCATGAAATGGGTGCTGGGCGAGATCTCGTCCAAGAGCATTCGAGGCACCAAAATGGAGGATATCATTTTCGGAGGCGCTGACGGCCGCCGTCCCATGGGATATGCGGAAGTATCGGTCACCTTTGACAATACGGGCATGATCAATCGTTTGGACTGTCCTTATGACGAGGTGACGGTCACTCGTCGGTATTACCGTTCGGGAGAAAGTGAATATTACATCAACCGCCGTGCGGTTCGTCTGCGTGACATTTACGAGTTGTTTATGAACACCGGCGTAGGACGGGACGGCTATTCTATCATTGGGCAGGGAAAGATTGCTGCCATCATTTCGCAAAAGAGCGACGAGCGCAGAGGTATTTTTGAGGATGCCTCCGGCATTGCCAAGTACCGCCATAAGAAGAGTGAGACCGAGCGGAAACTCAATGCGACCGAGGATAATATCACCCGTATCAACGATATCTTTTTGGAGGTGGAGGCTCAGGTAGGCCCTCTGGAAAAGGAAGCGGAGAAGGCGAAGCGGGCAAGAATCCTGTTGGAGAACAAAAAGCAGGTGGACGTACAGCTTTGGCTGTACGATACCGAACGGTTGCGGCAGGAGCTGACCGTTTGTGAGCAACGCTTTGGAGAGACCTCCTTCGAGCTGCAAAACATTGAGGAATCCCTCCGCTCTCTGGAGGCACAAAACGCCAAGCTGTTTGAAATTTCTCAATCCACCAAGAGCGAGTCCGAGGCTTTGCTTCGCCAGATCGGACGGCGTACCGAGGAGAATTACCGACTGGATCGGGAGTATCGCATGACCGAGTCGGATATTGCCCACACCGAGGAGTTGGTGCAGGGTGCTCGGCAGACAACCGAGACCATTGGGCGTTCCATTGAGGGGGAAAAGCAGGCCTCTGCGGCACGAGCCGAGCAGATGGCCGCCCTCCGCATCAAGCTGGCCGAGCGGGAAGCCGTGAGTGCCAAGGCCCAGGAAGAACAGGAGGAGGCCGCACAAAAGGCCGAGTCCTTGAGCTTTGATATTGACCGTGCCTTGGGAGATCTGCGTGCGTTGGAGACCGAGTGTGCCGACGTGCGTGCTCGCCTTGCGGTCATGGAAAACGCCCGTGCCGAAGGGGAGGACAAGGACAATGCCGTTTTGGCCGAGATCGAGAGCTATGAAAAGACCCTTCTCTCTCAAAAGGAGCGGTGCCGTGCCTTGGCCGATTCGGTCAAGACCTATGAGGACGGTCTGCAAAAGGCGGCCGACTCCTCAGCAGCGGCAACCTCTCGCTTGGCCGAGCTGTATGCCAAACGCCATGATGACAATGAGGATTTGAGTGCGTTGCGCTTGAAGCGGGATTCCTCCAAACAGAGGATCGATACCTTCCGTGCCATGGAGGAACAGCTGGAGGGCTATGCGGGAAGCGTACGTCATGTGATGAAGCAATATGCCGAGGGGAAGATCACCGACCGTGCAGGCCGTCCCTGCGGCAAAATATACGGGCCTCTTTCCAAGCTCATCAGCGTGGAAAAGCCCTATCTGTCTGCGATTGAAACGGCGTTGGCCCCCAACCTTCAGCATATCGTGGTGGCGGATGAGGATGCAGCCAAAGCGGCAATGTTCTCCTTAAAGCAGGCCGAGGCGGGACGGGCTACCTTCTTCCCCCTGACTTCCATGCGGGGACAGAGCCCTACCGCAGAAATGAAAGAAGCTTGCGGCTATCCCGGCTATATTGCCGTGGCCAATGAGCTGATCGATGCCGGCGGAGCTTTTTCCGAAGTGTTGTCCTCTCTGTTAGGCAGAACGGTGGTCTTTGATACCATCGATCATGCCACGGCTATGGCCAAGGATCTTCGCTACCGTGTCAAGGCCGTGACCTTGGACGGACAGCAGATCAACGTGGGTGGTTCTTTTACGGGCGGATCGGTCAAGCACAAAGGAAGCATCTTGGGCAGAGCGGGAGAGATCAAGCGTTTGGAGGCTGAGGTTGCCGAGCTTGAGGCCCGAATGGCCAAGGCAGAAAAAGCGTTGACAGACTTGAATCGGGAGATCACCTCTGTGGAGGAAGAAAAGGATTCTGCCGAGCAACAGGCGGGGCTGATCCGCGTGATGCGGGATTCCGAGGCGGCAAGCCTTGCCCGGCTGACCGCCACGATGGAGGCCACCAAGGGAACGGTGGAAAAGCTGAAGGCCGATTACGGTGACAGCTTGATCCGCCGTGAGCAATACGAAGAGGATCGAAAGCAACTGTCGGTTCGTTTGTGTGAGCTGGAGACGCAGATGACCGAAATTACTGCCGCACGGGCAGATATGGATGTTCGGCGCAACGAGGCACAGGATCGCAAGGAAGAAGCGGCAGCCCGTCTGACCGAGACGGTCATTGCCATCAGCGAAGTCAAGAAGGATATGGAGACCGAGGAGCGGTTGGAGGCCGAGTCCGAGGAACGGATCCGAGGATTTTTGGCAGGCATCACCGAGCAGGAGGAGCGGATCGTCCTGTTGCAGGCACGAATCGAAGAGTACCGTCACAAGATGGAGCAGAACCGAGCAGAGCTGGCTTTGGGCGAGGCCGAGCTGGGAGAACTCAACGCCAAGCGCACTCGCTTGGAGGAGGGGAACTCGGAGTTTGAGCGAAAGCTCAATGAGATCAACCAAAAAACCAAGGATAAGAACCACCAGAAGGAGCTGGTTTATAAGGAATATGTTCGGTACGAGAACCGATTGGGGAACTTGCGTACCGAGCAAGATAAGCTGTCCTCCCGTCTGTGGGATGACCATGAGCTGACACGCTCCGATGCATTGGCACTGGGCTATCCGGCTCTGACCGAGGAGACCAGAGGTGAGGCGGCGGCCAAGCAGACCGAATGCCGCAATAAGCTGCGTGCCATCGGAAACGTGGATCTGGATGCGGTGGAAAAATATCAGGATGTCAAGTCTCGGTATGACTACATGAAGGGCCAGCTGGAGGATCTGGAGGCGGCCAAGAAGGATTTGACCGACGTGATCTCCCGTTTGGAGGGAGAGATGAAGACTGCTTTCGTGGATTCCTTCCGTCAGATCAACGAAAACTTCAACCGAGTATTCGGAGAGTTGTTTGGCGGTGGCTCGGCCGAGCTTTCGCTTACCGATCCCGAAAACGTGTTGGAAAGTGGCATCGAGATCAAGGCGGCACCTCCCGGCAAGATCATCATGAGCTTGGTTCAGCTGTCGGGTGGTGAGCAGGCATTTATCGCCATTGCACTGTTCTTTGCTATTTTGCAGGTGAATCCCACGCCTTTCTGTATTTTGGATGAGATCGAAGCGGCCTTGGACGAGGTCAACGTGGCAAGATTTGCCGAGTACATCAAACGATATGCGGGCGGAACACAGTTCGTCCTCATCACCCACCGCAGAGGAACCATGGAGGCGGCCAATCGCCTGTACGGTGTCACCATGCCCGAGCGAGGAATCTCGAAGGTGTTGGAGCTTGACGTGGGTGATATTTCGAAGAAAAAAGGAGAAGAATGGGATGGCATTTTTGGATAAATTAAAGGCAGGTCTTTCCAAGACGAAAAAGGCCTTGTTCGGACAGATCGACGAGGTCTTAAAGGCCTTTGTCAAGGTGGACGAGGATCTCTTGGAGGAGCTGGAGGAGCTGCTCATCATGTCCGATGTGGGCATCAACGCCACCGAGGAGATCATGGAGCGTCTCCGTGACGATGTCAAGTCGGGCAGACTCAAGGAAAAAGAGCAGGTGATGGATGCCTTGAAGGACATTCTCACCGATATGATTGGAGATGGAGAAGAGCTGAAGCTGACCACGACGCCCTCTGTCATCCTGGTCATTGGCGTCAATGGTGCAGGAAAGACCACCTCCATCGGAAAAATCTCGAACCGACTGGTGCAAAAGGGAAAAAAGGTGGTGGTTGCGGCGGCAGATACCTTCCGTGCGGCGGCCATTGATCAGCTTGCCGTTTGGTGTGAACGGTCGGGAGCGGAGCTGGTGCGTCAAAACGAGGGGAGCGACCCTGCGGCCGTGGTCTTCGATGCGGCGGCGTATGCCAAGCGGAAGCAGGCTGACGTGTTGATCATTGATACGGCGGGACGGTTGCATAACAAAAAGAATCTGATGAACGAGCTGGCAAAGATCAACCGTGTCATTGAGCGTGAGCTTCCCGATGCGGCCAGAGAAAATCTTTTGGTGTTGGATGCTACCACGGGACAGAATGCCATTTTGCAGGCCAAGGAATTTTGTCAGGCGGCCTCGCTGACCGGTTTGGTTCTGAACAAGCTGGACGGTACGGCCAAGGGCGGTATTGTCATTTCCATCAAGCAAGAGCTGAATATCCCCGTCAAATTCGTGGGGGTTGGCGAGAAGATTGACGATATGCAGGAATTTGACAGCCGTGAGTTTGTGGAGGCACTGTTTGCCTCCGAGGAAAGCGGGGCAGAGGCATGAAGCTGGTGTTGGCTTCCCGCAATCGACATAAGATCGCAGAGTGGCAGACCATTCTGCGACAGTATGCGGAGAATGTGGAGCTTCTTTCCTTGGAGGATGTTGGGATCGTCGGTGAGATCGATGAGAACGGCGAGACCTTTGAGGACAATGCGCTGATCAAGGCTTTGGCGGCGGCCGACAGTGGATACGTCGGCATCGGTGAGGATTCCGGCCTTTGGGTGAACGCTCTGAACGGTGAACCCGGGGTTTATTCTGCCCGCTATGCCGGAGAACATGGAAACGATGCGGCCAATAATGCCTATCTCTTAAAGAGATTGGAGGGAAAGACCGACCGATCTGCAAAGTTTGTATGCGTGATTGCTTGTGTCGATCCCAAGGATTCGAGCCATCCGCTGTTCTTCCGAGGCGAGAGCGAAGGCGTGATGCTGGAGCAATTGCAGGGAGAGGGCGGCTTTGGCTATGACCCACTGTTCTTTTGTGAGTCGGCGGGGAAGACCTTTGCCCAGATGAGTGAGACAGAGAAGAACGCTGTTTCTCACCGAGGACGAGCCATTGCACGGTTTGCCGAGGCTCTGAAGAACGGACGCATACACGAATAAACAAGAAAAAACGGAGAATACTATGTTGACATCAAAACAGCGTGCTTATCTGCGTGGGTTGGCCAACGGAGAGCCTGCCATCATGCAGATTGGCAAAGGAGGCATGGGCGAAAATCTTGCCAAGACCGTGTCCGACGCATTGGCGGCAAGAGAGCTGATCAAGCTCAGCGTATTGGAAAATTGCGGTGAAACGCCCCGTGAGGCGGCCGATATGCTGGCTGCGGCGGTGGGAGCCGACGTCGTCGGGGTGGTCGGCCGAAAGATCATTTTGTATCGGGAATCGGTCAACCGCAAGCGCATCGAGCTATGACGGGAAACGATTATTTGCGTGTAGGGGTCTATGGGGGTACCTTTGCTCCCATTCATAACGGACACGTAGCGGCGGCCAAGGCGTTTATGGAGCAGATGAAGCTGGATTATCTGTTTGTCATTCCAACCTGCCTGCCGCCTCATAAGCAGGTGACCTTCTCGGATGACCCCGTTTTTCGGCTGCGGATGTGCGAGCTGGCCTTTGCCGATACCGATGGGGTGGTCATCTCGGATATGGAAATTCAAAGGGGAGGGAAGAGCTATACCTACGATACCCTGAAAGTCTTGTCTCGTCCCGATACCCGTTTGTTTTTGCTGTGCGGCACCGATATGGTGCTGACTTTTGATCGGTGGTATCGATTTGAGGATATTTTCAAGCTTTGTTACCCCACCTATATCCGTCGGGAAAACGATCCCATTCTGACCCGTCGGGTGGTGGAAAAGATCAACGACTATTATGAAAAATACGGTGTTATGTTCCGCCGCATCGTAACCGACCCCATCGAGCTGTCCTCTACCGAGATCCGTCGGCGGGTGGCCGAGGGTCGCTCCATCGACGGGCTGGTGCCGCCCAAGGTGGCACAGTTCATTCGGGAAAACGGCCTTTACACCGAGGGTGCGGAGGAACCGTCATGATCACCGAGACCATGCTGGATGCTTTGCGAGAACAGGTGGCATCGCAAATGTCACCCTACCGCTTTCGTCATACGGCGGAGGTAGAAGCCATGGTGGAGCGGTTGGCGGCATTGTATGCTCCCAACGCCTCTCACTGGCTCCGAGCGGCGGCATTGCTTCACGATATCACCAAGGAGCATAATACCGAAGAGCAGATCGCCTTATTTAAGCGGATGGGAGCACCGGTTCCCACCGATGCCCGCTTGACTCCCAAGACCCTGCATGCCCAAACGGCGGCACTGGTCATTCCTTCAGACTATCCCCAATTTGCCACAGCGGAGCTCTTGTCGGCGGTGCGCTATCATACCACGGGACGGCAGGGAATGACGGTGGAGGAATGGTTGCTGTACCTGGCCGATTATATCGA
Source organism: Clostridia bacterium (assembly GCA_017462145.1). Next base: position 3,929 of record JAFTRT010000200.1, on the reverse strand, counting down.
TCTGTCCCGCACCTTCCCCGATTGTGTCCGCTTGCGAAACTTCTTTTGGGAGGCTGAACCGCAGCGCATGACAAGATCAGAGAGGTGCAGACATTTGCGAAAAACGATTTTGCTGTCCTTGGATATGACGATCTCCGCTCTGGTAGAGGAGGGCGTTCCCATCAGTCTTGACAGCGTGCTTGCCCGCAACGCTCTGTTGGTCGAGGAGGCAGCAGAGGCGTAAGCCGACTCCGTTACATATCCTTACGATATGGGAACGGAGACGAATATGAAACGAAATCACATTTGCGCTTTCCCCCGCCGTTGCTTGGCGGCGGCATTGGCCTTGATCTTGTCGGTACTTTGTGCATCCTGCGGCCGTCCCGAGGACGAGATCGACAGCGAAAAAACGAAGCAGGAGGCGCAGGAGCCTCTTCGTGTGTTAGTGGCGGGGAGAGACCGTGCATCGGGGCTTTGCGACGTGCTGATGCTGGTGTCGGCAGAGCCACAGGAGGGAAGCGTTCAAATTCTTCAGCTTCCCCGAGATACCTTTGCGGTCTATGACAGCGGAAGCTATTGCAAGCTGAACGGTGCCATGCAATCCTTGGGCGGCATGGAAGAACTGTGCGAATATCTGAGCGATTGCTTTGGTTTGCCCATTGAACGATATTTGTGTGTGGAGCTGGACGTCCTGCAAAAGGCGGTGGATGCCGTGGGCGGTGTCGAGGTGACCCTTTCCGAGCCCATGACCTACCGTGACCCCGTGCAGGGGTTGGTCATCGACTTGCCTGCGGGAACGCAGACTTTAGACGGCAAGGCCGCCGAGCAGTTTGTTCGATACCGTGCGGGATATGAAAACGGGGATTTGGGACGGATGGATGCCCAACAGCAATTTTTGGCCGCTTTCTTTCGCACACTGCGGCAAAAGGCAGACTTGACCTTGCTGTTTCGTTTGGCTCTGTTGGCTTTGGATGACGCCGATACCGATCTGAACCTTGGGGAACTGATCTCGTTCGGAAAGCTGGCCTTGCAGGTTCGGGAGGAGGCAGTCCTCTGCGTGCGGTTGCCGGGCGTTGGAGCTACCGTTCGTGCAAGCGGTGCTTCTTATTACGTGCTCTCCCACCCTGCAACCGAGGAGCTGTTGGTTGCACTGTTCGGGGCGGTACCCGATTCCTTTGATCGAGAGGAACGGTTTTGCCATCATCGAAACGAAGAATTTTCCCGATTGTATGCGCAATATGCAGAATATCAGGTGCACCGTATGAGCCAAATTGCCTCGTGACGAGGGAAAAAGAGATGGAATCCTCGATTTTGTATTGACAAAATCAGGTTTTTGCATTACAATAATAAAGTATGAAGAAGAGCGGCTTGCCGCAAACAGAAAGGAACCGAACAAATGGATCAATTTGAAGTGACGGCCGAACAGCTGCCGTCTCTTGCCGGCGCTTCTGCCGCCGAATTGGCAAAAGCCATTGCCGATGTCCTGGACTCCAAAAAAGGACATGATATCAAGGTCTTGCACGTAGAGGATAAGACAGTGATCGCAGAGTACTTTGTGCTGTGTACCGGTCATTCCTCCACACAGATCAAGGCGTTGGCAGATGAGGTGGAATACCGCATCGGCCTGCGGGAGGTTGCTCCCTACGGCACCGAAGGAAGAGACAACAATGCATGGATGATCCTCGACTATAGCCATGTGATCGTTCACATCTTCAGCCGTGAGGCGAGAGAGTTTTACAATTTGGACAAGCTGTACGAGGCGTAAGTCAACCCATAGAGAGAAGGAAAAAGGACATGAAGTACAATTATACCGATATCGAAAAAAAGTGGCAGGGCATTTGGGATGAGAAAAAGGCCTTTGAGGCTCCCAACGATTATTCCAAGCCCAAATATTACGCACTGGTGGAATTCCCCTATCCCTCCGGACAGGGTCTGCACATCGGACATCCCCGTCCCTATACCGCCATGGATATCGTGGCGAGAAAAAAGAGAATGCAGGGCTATAACGTCCTGTTCCCCATGGGTTGGGATGCCTTTGGTCTGCCCACCGAAAACTATGCCATCAAAAATAAGATCCATCCCGCTGTGGTGACCGAGAAGAACATCAGCCACTTTAAGGATAAGCTCAAGATGTTGGGCTTCTCCTTCGACTGGTCTCGTGAGATCAATACCACCTCTCCCGACTACGTCAAGTGGACGCAGTGGATCGTCCTCCAGCTGTACCGCAACGGTCTGGCTTATAAGAAAGAAATGAACGTCAATTTCTGCACCTCCTGTAAGTGCGTGTTGGCCAATGAAGAAGTGGTCAACGGCGTGTGTGAGCGTTGCGGCAGCGAGGTGGTTCATAAGGTCAAGAGCCAGTGGATGCTCAAGATCACTGCTTATGCCGATCGGCTGATTGATGACCTGGAGGGGCTGGACTTTATCGAGCGGGTCAAAACCCAGGAAATCAACTGGATCGGACGCTCCTATGGTGCGGAAGTCACCTTCGGTACCACCGCAGGGGAGGATTTGGTGGTTTATACCACCCGCCCCGACACCCTGTTCGGTGCGACTTATATGGTCATCGCCCCCGAGCATGAGGTCATTGAAAAATGGCGTGACAAGCTGACCAATTACGATGCCATCATCGACTATCGGAACGAGGCATCCAAAAAGTCCGATTTTGAGCGAACCGAGCTGGTGAAGGATAAGACCGGCGTTCGTCTGGAGGGCATATGCGCCATCAATCCCGTCAACGAAAAGGAAATTCCGATTTTCGTTTCCGACTACGTGCTGGCTACATACGGTACGGGTGCCATTATGGCTGTTCCCGCTCACGATACCCGTGACTGGGATTTTGCCAAGGCTTTTGACCTGCCGATCGTAGAGGTTGTAGCAGGCGGCGACGTACAAAACGAGGCCTTTACCGATGTGGCAACCGGTGTTTTGTGTAATTCCGATTTCCTCAACGGACTTGAGGTCAAGGATGCGAAGGAAACGATCATCAAATGGCTGGAGGCCAAGGGCATCGGCCACAAGCAGGTCAACTTCAAGCTTCGTGACTGGGTCTTCTCCCGTCAAAGATATTGGGGCGAGCCCGTTCCGTTGGTTTACTGTGAGCACTGCGGCGGATGGGTCGAGGTGCCCGAGTCCCAGTTGCCTGTGACCCTTCCCAACGTAGAACACTATGAGCCTACCGACACGGGAGAATCTCCCTTGTCCAAGATCGACGAGTGGGTCAATACCACCTGTCCCGTCTGCGGCGGGCCTGCCAAGCGTGAGACCGATACCATGCCCCAGTGGGCAGGCTCTTCCTGGTATTTCCTGCGTTATTGCGATCCCAAGAACGTCAATGCATTGGCCGCTTCCGAGGCACTGGATTACTGGATGCCCGTAGACTGGTACAACGGCGGTATGGAGCACGTAACGCTTCATCTGCTGTATTCCCGTTTCTGGGCCAAGTTCTTGTACGATCTGGGAATCCTCAAGTGCAAGGAGCCTTATATGAAGAGAACGGCTCACGGTATGATCTTGGGTGAGGACGGCGGAAAAATGTCCAAGTCTCGCGGAAACGTGATCAATCCCGACGATATCGTTCGGGAATACGGTGCCGATTCTCTCCGTTTGTATGAAATGTTCATTGGTGACTTTGAAAAGAGTGCACCTTGGTCGCAGGCTTCCATCAAGGGCTGTAAGCGCTTCTTGGAGCGCATTGCCGACCTGCCCGATCTGATCCGTGACGGAAGCGGAACCGACAAGACCGAGCGAGCTCTGCATAAAACCATTAAGAAGGTTACCAATGACATTGACGATATGAAGTTCAATACGGCGATTGCCGCTATGATGAGCTATGTGAATGAGGTGGCCGATCACGGTGCCATCGAAAAGGATGATCTGATGGTGCTGATCCGTCTGCTGTGTCCCTTCGCTCCTCACTTGAGTGAGGAGATGTGGGAGGCCTTGGGCGG
>JAFTRT010000199.1 GCA_017462145.1 Clostridia bacterium | reverse complement strand
TAGGTATTGGGAACGATTTTTTCGATGGGTACGGCGATCACACGGTAAACGGGACTTTCAAATGCCATCCTCTTGTCCTACCTTTCCGTATTTTTCTTTCAATGCGTCAATGCGCTTCTGCTGTTCTCGGGTCATGCCAAAGCCCATAAAGCGGCACAAATGGTCGTTCTTCAGGATGCAATAGCACATCCGCTTCCAGCTGGGAATATCCTTGGAGGATTTGATATCATCCGTATGGTCGGGAATCTTCCCCAAAAAGATCACTCGGGAATGTTTCATCACCGTATAGTTGGAAACCCCATTGCGGCGGATCTGATAGCCATGATCGATCAGATCTTGAATCACGGATTCCTCCAAGCCCCCACCCGTCTTATGCCAAAATTCAATAGAGGTGCGGAATTTAGCCACGTAATTATTTCGCAATCGTGTGGGAAGCGTGTCCAGCAAAAACTTGGTATAGGATTCCCACGTGTGCCCCTCCGGCAGGGTGAGGTTACGATAACCCAAGGCCTTGCTTCTGCCGTAAATCGAGCCAAAGTTGGCACCCTTGACCCGTCCCACCAGCTTTGCCCACATTTCGGGATCCAGCACCCGATACAGATGCAGACTGTCCTTGGCATAATCGTTAAAGGGGGATGCGACCCGCATTTGGTCGGGCTTCAGTCCTGCCATATAATACAGATCGTACAGCTTGTTATAATCATATCCGAATTTGGCATAAGCATGCCATACGTCGCTGTGAGACCAATCGTACAGGGGGGAAGCCGCCCACACGTCCTTGAATTGTTTGGTAATCCAGCTTTCTTCGTTGTAGCCGTACTTCTTGTTGACGATCCCACTGTACCGTTGGAGCGATTCGTCGGCACGGATTCCCAAAAGGCAGACCGTTTTGCCGTTTCCGTGAGACATCCGATACCATCGGCCAAACTGCTTGGCCAAATCCTCCTGATGCATCCGATAGCGATAGGTGGTCATGGGATTGTTTTGTAAGGAAATCACGTACGGATGTTTGGGCATCGGTCTGCACCAAGCCTCTTCCTTGGTATCATCCCACGGATACCAATACATCTCGTAGCTGGAAAGAGCGGTTCTGGTGGCCATGGGCAAACAGACCCAGTAGGGCTCTACCTCCTTTTCCATCCGCTCAAAGGTACGCTCCACGTACTCGGTTGTCACGGAGTACTGTGCCTCAAAATCCTGATGAAACACGCCGATCGTTCGGTCGGGATAATATTTTTTCTGAAAGGCCAAAGTCAGCTCCAATAAAAGGCCGCTGTCCTTACCGCCGGAGAAGGAGACGAAAATGTTTTCAAATTCTTCAAACAAGAAACGAAGCCGTTCCTGAAACGCATCATACACGTTCTGTCCCGTATATTGCCTCATTCTGTACATGGATCGTCCTCCCTTCTTCCATCTTTTTTGATCTGTCGATATTTTATTGTATCATAGTTTTCCCGCTTTTGCAAGATTTTTTTGCCGACGTCCACAGCGCAAAATAGGAAGGCATTGCTCGTTCAGAACCGAACAGCCGTCCTCATCCAAAGACCGATCCAACAAAGCCTGCTCCGCTGGCTCGGTCTTTGCGGCCCGTCGGTCTGTACTGCGCCACCCCTTATGCCGTTTGCAAAGCGTTCCAACGTCATTTCGGTCAAGTCCCCACCGCCTATCCGACCATGTTGGAGCAAGCACAAAAAAGCGTTCTGCGCAAGATCAATTCTTGCGCAGAACGCTTTTTTATTCTGTTCAGACTTGCTCCCGTTCGGGCAGCATCGCCTGTTTTTCTCGGTTTGAGCGGAAATACCGCACACAGACCAGGAGCAGAAGGATTCCCAAAAGGGGGAAGATGGCAGTGACCAACATGCCCGCCCTCAAGCCCACCTGCTCGGCAGAAAGGCTCAAGGTCGCCCCAAGACGTGCGGCCCAATGGCTCTCGGCCACTTGGTCGACGACGATCCCCAACAGCTGAGGGGCCACGGAGGCACCCAAATCGCCTCCCGATGCCATCAAGGCATAAGCCGCTACCCCTGCATGAGGAATCTTCTCTTCCATCATGATCAGCGTGCCCGGCCACAGCATGGAGGTAAACAGACCTGTCAGCACACAAGCCGTAAAACCAACGGCAACGTGATGGGAAAGCCCCACCGCACCATAGCAGATCACGGCCCCGATCATACCGACCATCAGCACCGGCATGATGCGCTTGCCGAATTTGGCATAGGAAATTCTGGCCACGCCCAGAAGGATGGCAAACATGGCCACCCCCAAAATGTCACCCAAGGTCTTATCCAAACCGAGGGCGGTCTCCATATAGCCCGAAAGCCAGTTGGACATGGCGTTTTCCGCACAGCTGCCAAAAAAGATGCATCCCACGCACAAAGCAAGTCCCACGGTACGGCGGCGGGTTCCCTCCACACCGCTCACAGTGCTTTCACCACCCATATCGGGCATGGGAGACAGCATAAACAGTACCGCCGACAAAACGGGAAGTGCCGCCCAAAACATGGTCAGATACATCCAGTGCTGTGCGCCGACAAACCGCAAAAACAGCGTGCTGATCACCACCACGGTAAACACGCCGAAGGCGTACAGCGAGTGAAGCATGCTCATATCCCGTTGGGGATTGTCGGAAGGAAGCGCAGCGATCACCGGACTGAGCAAAACCTCTGAAAGCCCTGCGGCAATGGAAAAGATGACCGTTCCCAACAACAGTCCCCCATACGCAAATTGGGGCAACAGCATGGGAACCACCGCATAGACGAACAATCCGACCGAGGTGATCAAGGGCATGACTCTGACCACCTTTTGGACGTTAAAATGTTTGGAAAACAGGGTAAAGATCAGATCCACCGTCAGCTGGGTGCAGAAATTGGTCAACACCAACGTGCCAAGCAGGGTGTAAGAAATGCCGTACATCTCCCGCAGGGTCACAAACAGCAAGGGCGGCAGACTGAAAATCGAGGACATGGTAAAATAGGCCGTGTAGCAGGCCAACTTGGTTCTTTTATAATTTGGTGTCATCATTTGGTCAAGTTCTCTTTTCTGTCATAGACGGCATAGCATCACGCTTCGGTAACTTGCTTGCCGCACAGGTGCTCGGGCGTAAGCTTCAGCAAAAGCGTATCCTTGCCGTAAAGCTCGATCTCCCTTTGGATATATTGTTCGTCAGAGGTAAATTTGCGAGAAAGCGCAGTGGCAATCTGCGCCACCCTCTCCGGATCATCGATGATCTCCATACGGCCAAACACGATCACACTACGCACCGTCAAGGCCCAATGTCCTTCGATGGGACGCCCCTCCTCATACACGCAAAAGGAGACCTTGTCGCATCGACGCAAGGCATCGATGCGGTGTCCCTCTCGGCCGCAATGAAAATACAGACAGCCGTCCGCCTCACAATAAAAATGGTTCATCGGCATTCCGTAGGGGTATCCGCCATCGCCGCATACCGACAAAACGCCTCTGGTTTCCCGTCGGAGCAATTCCACACAAGCTTGCCGCTCCAGCTTCTTTTGGATCCGAATCAATTCCCGAAATTCCATCGTCTTCTCCAACCATCAAAAAATCCCTTTGTTATATTTCATCATGGCCGCTAAGCAAATGACAAGTCCTGCCGCAATGCCAACCAACAGCAAAACAGTACCAATGATCACCAACAGCTCCTGTTCCGTTCGCTCAAAGCAAAAAAACAGACAGCCGAACAGAATAATGGAATTTCCAATGATGATGTGTCCAATCCCCACCATGCGTCCAAACGGCTTTCGATCCTCTTCGGTCACCCGCTGTCTGTGATACCAGTGGAGAGAAGAAATGTTTCCTGCCGTGTTGATCCCACCCAAAATGACGATCAGCAAACCTAAAAACACCGATGTGGCCAGTGCTACCATATCATCTCCTCCTGATTCTCCTCTACGGAACCTTCCGCAGAGATTGTTTATTTCAACTTTGCAGCAAACTCCGCCATCATTTCGCTAATCCGAATCTTCTGCGGACAGACCGCCTCGCAGGCTCGGCAGCCCACACAGGCCGACGGTTTTTTCTCCACAGGCATGGCCCTCATAGCCATGGGAGCCAAAAAGCCTCCGCCCGAATAGACGTGCTCGTTATACAGCTCGATGATCCGAGGAATATCCAGCTCTTGTGGACAATGGTCGGTACAATAACGGCAAGCCGTGCAAGGAAGTGTTGTTCGATGGGTCATCTCATACCCGATCTCATACAGAGTTCGAATCTCCTCCTCTGTCAAAGGTTCCTCCTCCTCAAAGGTGGCAATATTCTCCCGAAGCTGTTGGAAATTGGACATTCCCGACAGCGTTACCATAACACCGGGCAGGCTTTGCAAATAGCGGAAGCACCATTCGGGCATACTCCGATGAGGAGCCAAGGCACGCAGCCGTTCCTCATAGCACCCTTCCAATTGACACAGGCTTCCGCCCCGCACAGGCTCCATCACCCAAATGGGGATTCCCGCTTCGTTCAATGCCTCCACCTTGGCCTTGGCATTTTGAAACTCCCAATCCAACCAGTTGAGCTGTACCTGACCAAATTCCATTGCGTGGCCGTAGGCCACCAAAAAACGGTTCATGGTCTCCAGCGTTCCGTGAACCGAGAAGCCCAGATGGCGGATACGCCCTTTTTTCTTTTGTTCCATCAAGTAGTCGAAGATCCCGTAGCTCGGATCCAGATACGCATCAATGTTCAGCTCACATACGTTGTGGAACAGATAAAAATCAAAATATTCGGTTCTGCATTTTTTCAACTGCTCTTCAAAGATCTCCTCTACCCGTCCCATGTTGTTCAGATCATAGCCGGGGAATTTAGAGGCAAGATAATACCGTTCTCTGGGATAGGCAGACAACACCTCGCCCACGGCAAGCTCGGATTTTCCTCCGTGATAGCCCCAGGCCGTATCGTAATAATTCACGCCCTTTTCCATGGCATACGCCACCATCTCGGTCACCGCCCGGATATCCACCTCGTCGTGCGCTCCCATGGTGGGCAAACGCATACAGCCCATGCCCAAAGCAGACAGCTTTTTGTCTTGAAATGCTTGATAGATCATGGTTGCAATCTCCTTTTCGCTTCTTTTCTTATCCTATCACAGATGTTTTCTTCCGTCAATCCAACTCCAACATCACAGGACAATGGTCACTTCCCATAATATCGGTCAAAATGCGGCTGTCCCGTATCCGCTCCCACAGGCGATCGGACACCACAAAATAATCGATCCGCCATCCGGCGTTGTTCTCTCTGGCATGATACAGATAGCTCCACCAGGAATATTCCACCTGCTGGGGATACAGACGGCGGAAGGTGTCGGTAAAGCCACAGGACAACAGCTTGGAAAATTGGCTTCGCTCCTCATCCGAAAAACCTGCATTCCCCCGATTGCTCTTGGGGTTTTTCAAGTCGATCTCTTCATGTGCCACGTTGAGATCTCCGCAATACACCACAGGCTTGCAGGCATCCAATTCCTGTATATAGGTGCGAAGAGCATCCTCCCATGCCATGCGAAAATCCAGTCTTGCCAGCCCCCGTTGAGCGTTTGGCGTGTAGACACAAAGCAGGAAAAAATCCTCATATTCCAACGTAATGGCACGCCCCTCCTTGTCGTGCTCCGGACTTCCGATGCCGTAACGAACCGAAAGCGGTTCTCTCTTGGAAAACACCGCCGTGCCCGAAGACCCTTTTTTCTCGGCACTGTTCCAATACAGATGGTATCCCTCGGGGCAAAATTCCGCCTGTCCGGGCTGCATCTTGGTCTCCTGCAAGCAGAAGATATCGGCATCCAAGGCCTCAAACACATTGCCAAAGCCCTTGCCCAAGCAGGCACGAAAGCCATT
>JAFTRT010000198.1 GCA_017462145.1 Clostridia bacterium | reverse complement strand
TGCACGCGCTCCAAGGCTTGCTTGGATCTTTTCGGCCAATACAGCCGCTTCATCCGACAAGGCACAGTCGGGATCCCCCGTCTGCTCGCCCAAGGTCACGTGGTTCTTTTCAATCAAGGCAACCATCTTCAGGCAATCCTCGATCACCGCGTCGGAAAATTCATAGTTGATGTACTCGGCAAAAATATCCTCCCAAGCTCTTTCAGGCTCCCAGTAGTAGCCCGCAAACTGGATCTTGGAAATATCCTCGTACATACCCTCGGAGTAAGGCATACCGCCCTTCAAGATCTTCTTTGCGCTGTTCCAGATGTCATGGAACCGTGCGGGCAGAGGATTGGAGCCAAAGCCGCCCCAAGGATAAAGCTTCCACATACTGATCTCGGGGAAGTTCACCACGGGCTTGATCACGGGGTGCTCCAAGGGATAGCGCGGATATTCCGCGTGGGCATCCACCATAATGTAGTCGACCCAGCTCATATCCCCCGTCAGTCTCTTGTAAAGTCCCGCATATTCGCCCTGATCGTCGGGCTTGTCAAAGATCCAAGCCGACACAATGAACTTGATGTTGGGATAATAGCCGAGAGTCATGTCACGAAGCTTGATGACCAGATCACAGTAGGCGCGTGCGCCCCAAGGTCTGCAATCGGCACAGCCGCAACCGCCCTCGTCGTAAGGCCAGGTTACCAGATAATCCAGACCCATGTCGGTGTACTGACGAAGCATGGTATCCCAGATGGGCTTCAGATATTCCACCGCACCCGGCTTGGAGGGGCAAATATTTCTGCCCGCATTGCCGCGGACGTTGCCGATGGGGTCGAAGGAGGGGTCTGCATCCAGCTCGTGAGGAGCAGATTGGAGACCTTGGTTGGGATTGATGATAATACCCACCTTCATGCCAAGTCTCTTTGCCAGCTTGAAAATGCCTCTGCTCTTCTCCACCGCATTGTGGTAGAGACGGTCTTCAAAGGTGTAAATATCAAGCACGGGAATGATCAGCACAATGGCGTTATAGCCCCACAACAGCAGCTCCTCCACGTAGTCGGAAAGCTCCTCGGTGGGTGCGTTTGCATACCAGTTGTAAAGATGCACCGCAAAATACATGGCGCGGAAGGTGCAGGCGGGGGTCACGGTTTTGTCGATGGCAACGGGAGCAAAATCGGTGTCGGTCCATTTTGCGGTGTGCAAAAATTTACCGATGCCGTAGTACAAGCCGCCCTCGTCGGAGCCTGTGATCTGCCAAGCGTCCCCGTTTTTGGTCACGGTGTAGCTGTCAGCCGCTCCCAGAAGCGAATTGACGGCAAGGGTGATGGTCATGCCCCCTGCGGTGTACTCGGTGGGAATTCTTCTGTCCAGATGCTTTTTCAAAAGCGCGGCGTGATTTGCATAGCCGTTATCAATAATGGTCAGTTTCATGTGTTGTTCCTTTCTGATCAAATCAAGATCAAACCAAGCCAAGCTCCTTGCGGTAATGTCCCACAAGCTGATCAATAGACTGGTTGACAAGCTTTTCGGCAGTTTCTTCCCCGCAGTAGGAGTTGTATTTGCTTACCTTGGCCTCGTACGTTGCACTGCGCACTATGTAAGCGGGGGGAATATAACCGTGCGTACCGTTTGCCAGAGAGAAGATCAGGGTATGTTCAAAGGGAGACGCCCATTTGATGCGCAGACCCAGCTCGGTGTAGATCTCCGAAGGGAGTCCCACAATGGCCCAAGGGCCAAGGCGGATGGTCTGCACTTCAATGTCCACTTCCTTCGGAATGCCCTCGTCGGAGTCCAGATATTCGGTGGCAAATGCACGGCTCATGCTTCCATGAGATTGCATATCCTTGGCAATCTCCTGCGCCCACTTCACGTCCTCCTCGCTCTTAAAGCGGCGGCTGGTGGTGCAATACCGGGATACCACGTCGATCTGAGGGGCATCAATGTCGGCCTTGATGGTGGGATTCAACTTTTCCACGTCCTCGGCCAGACCCTCTCCGATCAGTTGAGGAGAAAGCTTTCCATTGAAACGATAAGCGTGATGGCGTTTGGTGAGAGGGTCAAAGCAGTTGATGTCCCCCGAGGTGCCTGCAAAGAACAACACCTTTACGTCCTCACCGAATTTCTTTTTCAGGGTACTTCTCAAAAATCCGGGATAGTCGGCGCTGAGCATTTTGCTGGTCTCTCTGGTGTTACAGCACGCGTGGTTGGCGTAGTTCACCAAGAAAGCCTTGACGTTGCCGTTTTGGTCGTCCACACGCATCACGTCCACGGAATAATCCACAGGACCCGCCACGCGGAAGATCTTTTCGGGCTCGTTTTCGTTGGGGTTCATCATCACCTTGCCATCGGTCATATAGTAGTCGCGGTTGGTGCTGAATCGTTCATCGGTGCAATGCCCCACGCCCATTTTGGCTTCCTGACGGTTTTCCCACGCCTTGATGCCAACCTCCACCGTCAGATCAGCGATCTTTTCGGCAAGCTCCACATTGGGCGCGCAAAGCCAAAGCTGGTATTCCAGCGCAGGACCCGTGTGG
>JAFTRT010000197.1 GCA_017462145.1 Clostridia bacterium | reverse complement strand
TCAGTGCCACCCAAGCCATGGTCTTGCGCTTCCCTTTCAAGGCGTTCCACGCCTCCTTGCGCATGGCATCGATGGTCATTTTTTCTTTCTTCATTCCGATCACCTCACTCTCATTTTTATTCTATCACGAAAGGCTTCCCTTGTCAATATGAGATTGCTTTCGCACATTACCGTGAAAAGGCCGGTGCTTTTGATCCAAAAGCACCGGCCGGATGGATTATTTCATGAGGGAATATGCATCCTCGTCACAGATCAGCGTAACGTCGGGATGCAGACACAAAAGGGATGCGGGGCACTTGGTGGTGATGTTGCCGCACAACATGGCTCTCACAGCCTCAGCCTTTGCCTTGCCCGATGCCAGCACCAAGATCTTCCGTGCCTTGAAGATGCTCCGAATTCCCATGGTCAACGCCTGCTTCGGTACGTCGTCGGCAGAGGCGAAAAAGCGGGAATTTGCCGCAATGGTTCCTTCGGTCAGATCGGTCAGATGGGTGTCGGGAATCAAGGCATCCCCGGGCTCGTTGAAGCCGATATGTCCGTTGCGTCCAATGCCAAGAACCTGAATGTCGATTCCGCCGATGGCATCGATCTGCTCCTCGTAGGCGGCACAGAACGCAGCCGCATCCTCAGCCTGTCCGTTGGGAACCAAGGTTTTGCTCTTGTCGATATTGACGTGATCAAATAACTGCTCATTCATGAAATAGCGATAGCTCTGATCGTTATCGGGAGAAATGGGATAATATTCGTCCAAATTGACCGATTGAACACGGGAAAAATCCAACTCGCCCCGACGATAAGCTGCAATCAGATATTGATACAATCCAATGGGGGTGTCGCCCGTGGCAAGTCCCAAAACGCACCGGGGATTTTGTTGAATGGCCTCGGCAAACAGCTTTCCTGCCTCCTCGGACATGGCTTGATAGTGTTCGGTAATCATCTGCTTCATGGTGTTCTCCTTTCGTCTTTGCACACTTCGCACCTATATATTATACCACAAAAAAAACGGTTTGTCTTTAACCGAACAGACATATTTTTTGCATGTTTGGTAGCTTTTTCAGAAAAATAATTGACTTTTTTTGAAAAAATGCTATAATGGTTTTGTCCGGTAACACAACTATCAAAAAAGGGGAAGCCGCTGTGTGCGGCGAGAAAAAGGATGTCCATTCAATACGTGGCCACCGAGCTGACACGAAGCTTTCGGCTGGCACAGGTTGTCTCCATTCATTATTTTGAATATTCCGCCGATTTTCACTACCCGGGGGAATCCCATGATTTTTGGGAACTGATCTTTTGCGACAAAGGAAAGCTGAAGATCACCGTCGATCAATACGACCTGTTTTTATCTTGCGGCGAGGCCTTTTTACACCGTCCCGGGCAATTTCACAATGTTCACGTCTGCAATCGTCAGGCTGCCAACTCGGTGATCGTCAGCTTCTATTCGGACTCCAAGGAGCTGTACGCCGTGTCGGATTCCATCATCAAGGCCGACACTTATGTCACCGATGCCCTGTTTTCCATCCTACGGGAGGCTAAGTCCTGCTTCTGCAACCCTCAAGGCTTGGTTTACGATGCGCAATTGATCCGAAAGGAGCAATCCGATCTCTTCGCCTCCGAGCAGGTCATTCAAAATTATCTGGAGCTTCTTTTCATTCATCTCATTCGACAATCCAAGCTCCGAGATAGCTTTCCCCAGCTCCCCACGCAACGGAAAGAGGATCCCTTGGTGCAGGAGATCACCGCCTATATGCGAGAGCACCTCACCGAAAAACTGTCCTTTTCCGTTCTGACGGCACATTTTTCGGTCAGTCCAACCACCCTCAAGGCTCTCTTTCGCCGCAATTTCGGCATGGGAACCATGGAGTATCTGATGAATCTCCGCATCGACCGTGCCAAGGAGCTGTTGCGAGGCGGACATACCTCCTGCACCGAGATTGCTTCTCTCTGCGGTTTTTGCTCCGTACACCATTTTTCCGCCGCTTTCAAACGAAATTGCGGCATGTCTCCGCTGGCCTATACCAAAAGCGTGCGCAGTATGCTGGAATATCCTGAATCAGATCGTTGATTACATAAGAGCCCTCCGTTTCGGATACACTATTCGGTGATTACGCAACGGAGGGCATCGTTATGCTTTATCAAGAACCCCGTCAAACGGAACGTGAGTTTCGCTCCCACGAAATCGGATTTTCCCCCTCTCCCGATCTGAAACGGCTGAATACCCTGATCCACTGCGTAGAGAGGCAAACCCGTGAGGATGCCCCCATTGCCCGCCATTTGTTTGTGCAGGGGGAACGACAGCTGAAGCTGTATCTGTCTCCCGATGCCGCTCTGTCCGCACCTTTTTCGGCGGACGGCTGTTTGCACACCCTGGATACACTGCAAACGGAGGAGTCCTGCTTTGAGCAGGTCTGCGATTGGGCAGAGGCGGCTCGTAACCGCCCCATTCTTCTTATGTTGTCAGCCAGAGAGGAGGAAGAAACACTGCTCAATCTTCTGCGGGGGATCTATCGAGGAGCGGTTTATACCCCTCTATCCCTGCTCTGGCATCAAGTTGAAACCCCTTACCAGGCGGAACGATTGGTGGCACTGGGGCACCGTGCTTTTTGCGAGCTTTCGGAGGAAGCCAGAGAATTTAACGGATATCCCAAAAAGGGAATCCTTTTGGACACGCCTCTGACCGCCTTTTCGGACGCACTGCCAAGGGGCTTGGATATTCTTTGCTTCCATATTCCCCGCCTGTTTGCGCTGCTTGGAGGAAAGGAGCGAGGAAAACGCAGTGAGGAGCTGCAACGGGAGCTGGAGCAGCGATTGGCACTTCGATTATCCGAGGAGCAAAGAGAGACCTATTTGTGGGAGCCGGAGCTTTCCGCAGATCGAAAGCCCGAATGGGCAGGTGAAAACGGGTGGAGCGGCCTTGTTTGGAGCAATCCCTTGTCAGAGCGAACCTGCCGACGCTTGGGGCAATGGCTGGGTCCGAAGCAGGTGGGAGAACAAGGATAGCAGGCGGCAAAAAATTCCTCACAAAACTTTCCAAAAAGCTATTGACAAACCGAAGAAGATGTGATAAAATATGCAAGTACGCGAGAAAAGCTCGTGTGCGGATTTGCGCCGTTAGCTCAGCTGGATAGAGTGTTTGGCTACGAACCAAAAGGTCGGGGGTTCGAATCCCTTACGGCGTGCCAAAAAAGCGCTTCCAAGGGAAGCGCTTTTTTGAAACAAAGGGGCATTAGCGCAGTTGGGAGCGCACAACACTGGCAGTGTTGGGGTCAGGGGTTCGAATCCCCTATGCTCCACCAAACCCAAAGAACCACCGTCAAAGACGGTGGTTCTTTGGGTTTGATTGATCGTTGCCATGAGAATCCCCTCCAACGCTTGCCGTTGGATTCGTTTGCGTAGTCAAACAGATTGCTCTGCTGATATAACAGATTTGGCTTGACAAAATCGAACGCTTGTGATAAACTACTTCGGAACGGAAAATTCTATGAATCATACGGAGAATACCATGGCAGAATTATTTGAGATTATCATGCTGATCAGCTTTGGCGCATCGTGGCCACTGAATGTTCTAAAATCTTATCGGGCCAGAACTGCAAAAGGCAAAAGTCTGGGCTTTTTGTTGCTGATCATATTCGGCTACCTTGCGGGAATCACATCCAAGTTGCTCAATGATACCTATAGGATGCAATTCAGTCAAAAATGGTATGTCCTTTGCTTCTATATTCTCAACCTTTTGATGGTCAGTGTCGATCTCATTCTTTATATTCGCAACCGACGGCTGGATCAGATTGCGGCTGGTAGGGGGCAAAGCAAAACCAACCCTTCTTAAAACATTGCTTAAATTTCTACCAATCAACAAAGCCGCACGGCCTGCAAGCAGGCCGTGCGGCTTTTTCGATTTTCCCTTATTGATCATTTTCAATATACGTCAAAAAGTCTGCGGGAATGGTGGTGGGGAAATCGGGAGCTTCGTTCAAGAACAGGTTGCCGGACAGCGTTGCCGTCTCACCGTCGGTGGTGACAGAACCGGTCAGCTTATACTCATCGGGACCCGTTTTGGTAACAGCAATCGAAGCATGGACGTTATTGGCCCACTCATCCTCTTCCGCCTCGGTCACATCCTCAAAACTGTCAATCACGTACTCATTGGTGGTCTGATCGTAATGTCCCTCTCCCTTGAAGATCTTATCAATCTCGGTCTTCATCTCAAAGCTGCAAAGGGTGGTGCTTCTCTGATCATACACCGCAGTGTAGGTCACCTTTTCATAGCAAGCAGTAGCAAGGAAGGTCTCATTCGTGGTACCGGTCGCAGAGTTGGAGCTCTCCGCTCCGGTAGAGATTCCACAGACAACAATGCAAGCCGTCACCTTGGCTCCCTCAACGGCACCGTCGTCCAAAATGGTTTCCATCTTGAAGGTCTGCTTGGGCATATAGCCGAAATCGTAGATGGGGGGAACCTCGACAGTAAGCTCGAAGCTCTTGAGATTCTCGGCATCATCGGTCAGCTCGATCACAGCGGAAACGGAGCCCCCCTCGATCACAGCCGATACGGACAGCTTGGTCAGCTTTCCGTTCTGGGCGGCAAAGGCGACCTCCAATTCGATCTCCTCCAAGCCTGCTTCGATCTCTTCCAAAAATTCTGCCGTTTCCTGTTCTGTAGCTTCCTCTCCAGAGAGATCCTCCAAAATGGGAATGTTCAGTTCAGCAAACTTTACAAAATAGCTGTTGTTCAACACCAGCATATCATCCTTGACCGTCAGATCGTCGTTGGTCATGGTGGGAAGCTTCATTTCCATCAGGATATCCAGATAAGCATTCAGTGCTTCCTCATCCATCTCCATGTCCGATGCAAACATATCAGCCAGATCGGTCACCTCGACTCCGGCTCCCGGTACATAGGTGTACATCTTATTGTTTTTTACATGAGAAAATGCCCCAACGGCCTGACTCTGCGCACCGGTGCTCTGATTCATCAACACGTAAACAAAGCCGTCCTTGATCGCTGCCAGATATCCAACGGATTCGGTGCCCACTGCGGCAATCACCTCAGCCTGCATCTCCAGCTCTGGGTCAATACCCGTCACCGGTTCCACCTCTCCCATGTCGTTGGAAACCGTCTCAAAGAACTCGGAAAGATTGATCTTGTTGAAAGCATTGACCAGATCCTTCTTGGCCTGTTCCTCTTGAGCCGCCTGATTGTTCTCATTGCCGCCCTCGTTTTCATTGCCACCCTCGTTTTCATTGCCGCCGGCCTCAGTCGTAGTCTCGCCTTCCTCGTTGCCTCCGGCTTCGGTCGTGGTCTCGTCCTCATCCCCTGCGGGAAGATCGACATTACAACCGGTCAACAGCAACGTCATACAAAGGAACAAAGACAGTAAAATCAATGTAAGTTTTTTCATGATACCTTCTCCTCATGGTATTTGATATAATGGTATTATAGCACTTGCCCGGCAAAATGTCAAGGCAAATCGAATTTTTCTCCTGCGCTCTCCTTACTTTTTTGTAGTTGACGGCCTAAAAAAAATGTGCTATAATGACATTGACCGTTTTTTCTCGACAAATGATCAGTAAGCAAAAGGAGGCACCTATGTTTCAGGTATTGATCGCAGAGGACGATCGGGATCTGCGCCAGCTGTTTTCCCGTGTTCTGACCAAAAACGGATACTCCGTTGTGGGCGTTTCCAACGGACAAGAGGCGTTGGATGCCATGGAAACACAATTCTTTGATATTATCATTTCCGACATTATGATGCCCGTTATGGACGGCTATGAGCTGGTCCGCACCCTTCGGGATACGGGAGACACCACCCCCGTTCTCATGATCACGGCAAAGGATGCCTTTGACGATATGC
>JAFTRT010000014.1 GCA_017462145.1 Clostridia bacterium | reverse complement strand
GAAGAAACGGTCGTTTCGGCCGAAGACTCTGTGGTCAGAACCGTATCCGCACCGGAGGTAGTCGTTATCGGTGGAGATGTTACATTCGACGTGGGATCCCTTTCTTCCGAAAAGGAGGCCTGACATCCCGAAGCCAGCAGGAAAAGCCCTGCCATCATCAGTGCAAGCATACGAAATGAACCGTTCATGAATGATTCCCCCTGTCGATCGTTTGAAATAGGCTCGCCGCCTCGCATATCAGAGGTGGCGAGCCTGTTCTCATTTGTGCTCGTTCAAAAAAAATTACAGTTGTGCAAAGAAGGTGAATACCTGGTCGCTGTGGCAAGCAGGCGTTTCGTGTGCATAGTCGGGATAAATAACCATTTCCTTCTCACAGACCATTTTGTTGTAGGCGGCAAACTGGGTGGAGGGCGGGCAAATATTATCCATCAAGCCCGTAAACATTTTGACCTTGGCGCGGATACGGGGAGCCAAGAACTGAATATCAATGTATCCCAATTTTTCAAAAATCTCATGTTCACGTTCGTGCATGGGATCAAAGTGGCGGAAATAATACCGCAAGCCCTCATAAGCATTCTTGTCCAGATCCATCTCCCAAACACGCTTATAATCCGACAGGTAGGGATGGGTGGGAGCACACAGCTTGATGGAAGGAACCAATGCAGCGCAGGCAACGGTCAGTGCACCGCCCTGGGAACCGCCGAAAACACCCATGCGAGTCTCGTCCACGTCGTCACGCTCCATGATGATGCGTGCCAACATAGCCGTATCCAAAAACAGGTCTCGGCAAAGCAGATCCTCAGGCTTTCCCTCCAAGCCTCTGGTAAAAGGAGTGGTATAGGTTGTACCCGCCACACCGCCTACGTCCTGGGAGATACCGCCCTGTCCGCGGCAGTCCATTGATGCAACGCAAAAGCCTTGGGACGCATAGGCAAGCATACTGCGGAAAGAATCGCTCTGTCCGGACAAGCCGTGAAAATGCAACAACGCAGGCATCTTGGCCTCGTGTTCCTTGGGGACGACTACCTTAGCAAAAATAACGGCCCCTTTGGTGGAACGGAAGCGAAGCTCAAAACAGTCTGCGATTTTGGAAGGAATCGCCGCAGGCGTCCATTCAGGCTGAGGATCAATGGCGGCAAGCTCTTCCAGAGAGCGATCCCAAAATTCATCAAAATCGGCAGGACGGGGATTTCGTCCCTGATATTCCTTTAATCTGTCCAGTGACATATCAATCGTTGGCATGTCAAGACCTCCTTTATTTTTCTACGGTCATTATACAATACTTTTTTGGTAAAGTCAAGGAGAGACTTGCATTTTTTGAAAGTTTATGATACAATAGAACGGTAACGAAACCAATCAAAGGAGAAACTCATGAATCGAGCATCCGGCGTGCTGATGCACATTTCCTCTTTACCCGGAGCATATTCCATCGGCTCCTTCGGCCAAGAAGCCAAGCACTTTGTGGATCGCTTGGCGGCAGGCGGCTTTGCCTATTGGCAAACGCTTCCGTTTTGTATGACGGACGAATGTAATTCTCCCTATAAATCCTATTCGGCCTTTGGCGGAAACCCTTATTTCATTGATCTGCCAACCTTGGAGGAACAAGGACTTTTGACAAAGGAGGAACTGGACGAGGCACGGCAAACATCCCCGTGGCTATGCGAATTTTCCCGTCTTCATCGGGAGCGGCTTCCCCTGCTGAAAAAGGCCGCACAGCGTGCTTATCAGAATGCAACGCTGAAAAAAGCCATGGATGCTTTCTTGACCGAATGGCCGGAGTTGGCCGATGCCGCCCGTTTTTTGGCACTGCGTGAGGCGAACGGAGATCGGGAATGGCAGGAATGGACGGTGGAGGAAGCGGACGGAGAAGCTTTGTTTGCGTGGCAATTTATTCAGTATGAATTCTTCCGCCAATGGCAAACCATCAAGTCCTACGCCAACCAAAAGGGAATCCGTGTGGTAGGTGATATTCCCATCTACGTTGCTTTAGACAGCTGTGACGTATGGGCCAATCGTTCGCAATTCCAATTGGATCAACGCAACCGTCCCACGGCGGTTGCAGGAGTGCCCCCCGACTATTTTTCCGAAGAAGGACAGCTTTGGAACAATCCGCTGTATGACTGGAAAACCATGAAAAAGGACGGTTATGCTTGGTGGAGCCGCCGCATGGCCTATATGCTGACACTGTTTGACGGTGTTCGCATCGATCATTTCCGAGGGCTGGAATCCTATTGGAGTGTGCCCGCAGGAGCCAAAACCGCCAAGGAGGGCAAGTGGGTCAAGGGGCCGGGTCGTGCTTTTGTGGATCGCTTAAAAGAGGTGGCGAACGGCCGCCTGATCATTGCAGAGGACTTGGGCGATATTACGCCTGCCGTGTATTCCCTGTTACAATACAGCGGACTGCCCGGTATGCGAGTGATCCAGTTTGCGTTTTTGGGAGACCCGGAGAGCATCCATCTGCCCCATACGTATCCCAATCATTGTGTGGCCTATACGGGAACCCATGATAACAATACGCTATTGGGATATCTGTGGGAAACAGACGAAGTCTCCCGTCGCCGTATCTTTGCCTATTGCGGCTATGAGGGCGAGGACTGGCGAGAAGGTTGCTATGCCGTGATGCGCACCATGCTCCAAAGCCATGCGGATACCGTGATATTCCCCATTCAGGATCTGCTTCGCTACGGTGCGGATACCCGTATGAATACCCCCGGAACCTCGGAACGCAACTGGGCGTACCGTGTGACCGAAGAGCAGTTGAATGAGATCGATATGGAGGCATGGAACGCCCGTAACGACTTGTACGGAAGACGGTGAAGCAGCGCATGAAGATTTTGATCGTATATTCCACACGGGGCGGTGTATCCCGTACCTGTGCCGAAATGTTGGCTAATCGCTTGAGCGGATCGCACCGGGTGACACTTTGCTCGGTGAAAGAGCCCCTTCCCTCTCCGGACAATTTTGACGTAGCGGTTTTGGGTGGATCGGTATATTTCGGCGCTTGGAATCGCACACTAAAACGGTACCTTCAGTGCTATCGGCATATTCTTTCGGACATGCCGTGCGCTCTGTTCTTCTGTTGCGGATATTCTCTTCGTTATGAAGAATACGCCGAGCTGGAGGTGCCAAAAGGGTTGCATTGCTCCTTGGGAATCCATTATTTCGGAGGAGAGATCAAACCCGAAAAACGCAAAGGGCTGGAAAAACTGATTTTGCACGGCGTGAGACAATCCATTCTGACTCAGGATTTTGAATCTCCCGACGATCGAGTGCAACATTCGTTGCCCGAGATTTTGCCGGAAAGCATTGCCAGATTGGCGGATGCCATTCGGAATTTGCAATAATTTTGCTCTTTTGCACAAATTTTACGTTGCCGGACAGGGATGTTTGTACAGATTTCCAAAAATAAAAAACTTGACAAAATCCCCCAATTATGATATGATATATAGGTAGCGTAAAATATGACCCACTAGCTCAGACGGTAGAGCACTTGACTTTTAATCAAGGGGTCCGGAGTTCGAGTCTCCGGTGGGTCACCACAAAAGCCCGATACCGCTTTGCGGTATCGGGCTTTTGTGCTGTCTTACGATGACCGAAGAACTCCCTCCAATTCGCAAGAATTGGATAGAGCGTGCGCTATCGCTCAAGAAAAAGCGTTGCAGATATTATGGCGCACGGTTGAGTTCGAGTCTCCCAAGATACCGCAAAGCGGTATCGGACTTTTGTGCTGTCTTACGATGACCGAAGAACTCCCTCCAATTCGCAAGAATTGGAGGGAGCGTGCGCTATCGCTCAAGAAAAATCGTTGCAAAATTCCAAACAGAAGAGGACCTTTTCCGAAAGGTCCTCTTTTGATTCGATTTACTTGGTCATCAGATCGTAATAGAGCCACAGCACCGAGTAACGATCCTTCAGATCCTTGGCATATAGGTGGGCATCCTCCAATTTCTTTTGGCCGTAAAGTGCCACGTACTTGTCATAGGACAGGCCGATCTTTTCGGTCAGTTCATTCATACGGGCAGAGGAAGGAGCATCCGCCAACAGTGCTTTGATCTGAGGCCACTTCGCACGGTAAACGGCCATGCGCTGTTCCTTCTGCTCATACCAACCCATCTTATTTTGAAGAGCAAAAACCTCGTCGGCTACGCTTCCGTACACACGGCGGATATTCGCTTCATATTCTTCCTTGTTGAAGGTATCCGCTGCACCGTCCAAATTGTCTATCGTCAAAAGCTTCTCACGAAGCAATTCGGTCTCAATGGCAGAATAACATACGTCCACGCCGTGGGGGAGGTATTCCTCACCGCGCAAGATCCCCACAATCTCAAAATAGTGGGACAGGTGATGCTCACTTCCCGAAGCGGGTCTGGAATTCCCCACGTATGCCATGAGAATCCCCACGGCAACCAAAGCTTCCATCAGAGCGCAGATCGCCTCGCTCTCACGAGCCACCAAACCATCGGCCAAACGGACGGTCTTTTCCACTTCCTCATAGGTAGCATCCATCACCTCACGGCAGAGATATTCCCCGTTGACCAAGGCACTGAGCTTCCAGTCATTGAGACAGGAGTATTTTCCAATAATATCACCATAGCCCGCTTGGATCATATCAAAGGGAGCAGTGCGCAAAAGATTGACGTCACCGATGATGGCTTTGGGAACGTCGGCATTCAGGGTAACCTTCATGCCGCCCAGAATCAACGCAGATCCTTTGGAGGCATAACCATCCATAGAGGGAGCCGTTGCCACGATGTAATAACGGAGCTTGTTTTGGAAGCTGACCTGCTTACAGAGGTCATTGATGACACCCGAGCCGATGCCGATGATCAGATCGGTCTGATCGGTCACTTTACTTTGCATTTGCTCCAAAGCCTCTTCATTGGGCACCAAAACCGTCTTTCCGCTGTAGATCAAGGTATCGGCCAAACGGTCACCCAACTGTGCCTTGACGGTCTCACCGCCCACGGCATACGTGTTTTCATCGGCTACCAACAAAATATGGCCATAGCCGGTGGTCAGCTCTGCCAACGCATTGCATGCCCCCTCACCGATCACCACGGCATCAATGGGGCAAACATGAGATTTTCCGCAGCTGCAGGAAGGCTTTCCTGCCAACAATTCTTGAATGTTCATACGACTCTCCTTTATGTAATTGATATCATCATAACAGCTTAAGGGCAATCAATGCCCGTAACGGTGAGCACACCATCCTCCACCGTAAAACGAATGTTGAAGCCTGCAAAGCAAACACCATACTCCCGCAGGGGATCATTTTGATAGGCAGGTCTCGGATCCTGTGCCAGCAAAGCCACGGCCGTGCTTCGCTGCTCTTCCGTCAAGAGTGCGGCAAGCTCCGACGGAAACTCAACCTGCAAGCCATAGTCTCGCAAAGGCTCTGCAAAGCCCCCCGTTGCATCGGTATGACAATCGGTGTATGGCAGATAAGGCTTGATATCGTAGATGGGCGTTCCGTCCATGAGATCGACACCGCCCACGTTCAGCACCCAGCCCCGATCCTCCGTTTCCTCTACGCCGAGCAGGCGTACCGAGGAAAGGCCAATGGGATTGGGACGAAAGGGCGAACGGGTTGCAAACACCCCCATTGGCGTATTGCCACCCAAGCGAGGCGGGCGCACCATGGGCTGCCAATCCTTGCGAATCGCTTGCGAAAATTGCCAGAGCAGCCATAAATGAGAAAACCCCTCGATCCCACGCAAAGCATCGGGATTCCGATACTTGGGTTCAAAAACGATCTGCCCTCTCAGCTCCTCTACCAGTCCACTCTGTCTCGGAATACCGAATTTTTCGGGAAGATCGGTATGAATGGTTGCGATCATGGACAGATCCGTTTCTCGCTTCTGTTTGATCCCCATATCATGCCTCCTTTCCTTTGCTTGGACTTATTATACCACAGCCACCCTCCCTTGTCAAGAAAAAAACAATTTCGCTTGCTTCCTCCTATGCGAACCGCACTTGACAAAAAAGTGTCTTCCATGTTATAATGGAAAGGTACTGCGATCCAACAAATCCATCCAAAGAAAGGTGGCATTTATGAATATCATCATCGTCGGCTGCGGCATGGTCGGTCAAACCTTGGCCGGACAGCTTGCCGAAGAAGGAAATAACATTACGGTCATTGATACTGATCCCGCTAAGATCCGAGCCATTTCAGGCAGAGAGGACATCTTGGGAATTGTAGGAAACGGTGCCACACACAGTGTGCAGACTGAAGCAGGGATCGACCGATCCGATCTGCTCATTGCCGTGACCAACTCGGACGAACTCAATCTTTTGTGTTGCTTGATTGCCAAAAAGGCAGGAAGCTGTCAAACCATTGCCCGTATTCAAAATCCCCAATATGCGTTGGAAGCTCCTTATTTGAAAGATGAGCTGGGATTGGCAATGGTCATCAATCCCGAATACGCCGCCGCAGAGGAAATCGCTCGTGTGCTTCGCTTTCCTTCTGCCATGCGAATCGACACCTTTGCCAAGGGACGGGTGGAGTTGGTCACCTTTCGTTTACCCTCCGACAGCCCTTTGGTGGGGTTTTCTGTGCGAGATATTATCCCAAAGCTTCGCTGTAACGTGTTGGTATGCACCGTTGAACGAGGTAACGAGGCCTTTATTACCAAGGGTGATTTCATATTTGAGGGTGGAGATGTGATCTCGTTGATTGCTACCCCCAAGCACGCCACCGAATTTTTTGCCAAGATCCATTATAAGCAACATTCTGTCAAAGATACCATCGTTCTGGGCGGAAATGCTATTTCTCAAAACCTATGCGAGCTATTGGCCAAGAGCGGAATCCGAACCAAGCTGGTGGAGGAGAATGCCGCTCTGTGCGAGGAGCTTTGCCTACGGATGCCCGAAACAGTGGTTCTGTGCGCCGATACTTCTGATCAGGATCTTTTGATGGAAGAGGGCTTGTCCGATATCGGTGCCTTGGTGGCACTGACGGACAAGGACGAAGAAAATATTCTGATCTCTCTTTTCGCCAAAACGGTTGGGACGGGAAAATTGGTG
>JAFTRT010000196.1 GCA_017462145.1 Clostridia bacterium | reverse complement strand
TTGTTCTTCTTGTTGGAGTCCTCCTCAACGCAATCTCTGACGCCTACCTCGAGGTCCTCCTCACGAATATCGTTGAAAACGTAGTACTGCTCAAGCTTTGATGTGTCAAAATAGATATTTCCGCCCGCCTCGTAAGCATACCCGCTTTCCAACAAGGAGGTGATCACCTTGATAAATTCGTCAATACAGCCCGTGGCGGGAGCCACGACGTCAGGAGTCTTGATGTTCAGCTTTTTGCAATCCTCAAAAAAGGCATCGGTATAAAAGCGAGCAATCTCCATCACCGTCTTCTTTTCCCGCTTGGCGCCCTTGAGCATTTTGTCCTCGCCCTCGTCGGCATCACTGGTCAGGTGTCCCACGTCGGTAATGTTCATCACACGGGTCACATCAAGGCCGGTATAGCGGAGATATTTCTCCAGCACATCCTCCATAATATAGCTCCGCAAATTGCCGATATGGGCAAAGTGATAAACCGTAGGACCGCAGGTATACATACTCACCTTTCCGGGCTCACGGGGCACAAATTCATCTCTCGTTCTGGTCAAAGAATTGTAAAGCAGCATATTGTTTTTCCTTCCTTATATAATACGTCTTGAGGAGCACTCACACCTGCTCCGTCGGGGTCTCTTCCTTGTGATCTCGCAACGCATCCAGCTGACGCTCCAACGCATCCAGCTTTTCCTGCAAACGAGACAGCTCTTGGGCAATGGGGTCCGGAATGTGGATCTGATCCAGATCATCCACCCGCACGCCCTCACGCTTGACGATACGGGCGGGAATTCCCACCGCCGTACAGTTATCCGGAATCTCCTCCAACACCACCGCATTGGCGGCGATCTTGGTATTGTCTCCGATGCGGAACGGGCCAAGCACCTTGGCACCTGCTCCCACCATCACGTTGTTGCCCAGGGTGGGGTGGCGCTTGCCCACGTCCTTACCCGTACCGCCCAACGTCACACCTTGATAGATGGTGCAGTTGTCACCGATCTCCGCCGTCTCTCCGATGACCACTCCCATTCCGTGGTCGATCATAAAGCCCCGACCAATGGTCGCACCGGGGTGAATCTCGATCCCCGTGCGATGCCGTGCGATCTGGCTGATGGCTCTGGCCAAAAAATAATGCTCTCTCTTATGAAGCTGATGAGCCACTCGGTGAGCCATCATGGCATGAATCCCCGAATACAGCAAGACGACCTGGGCCTTGCTTCGTGCGGCAGGATCTCGCTCCATGGTCACTCGGATGTCCTCTCGGATTCCGGCCGCCGCTTCCCTCATTGCCTTGGAAAAGGACTGCTTGTTTGCTTTTTTCCGTTTTGAGGTCTGTTTCATGGCGTCTCCTTCCAAAATAAAAAGCCTCCGTGCATCGGCACAGAGGCATTCATCATGCGGTTCCACTCTGATTTGCGGCTCAAGGCCGCCTCAACGGGACAAAGTCCTCCTCGGTAACGCTGAGCTGCGCCGCAGACTACCCTCTCCCAAGGACAGCTCGCCTGCGGATCTCCCGGGTGCACAGACCGCTTCTCTCATGCCGTCACTCCCAGCCAATGGCGACCGCTCTCTGATTTCAATCGGCGGATTCTTCCCGTTCACAGATTCTATTCCTTATTATACACGCTTCTTTCGGTTTTGTAAAGTGTTTTTGGCAAAATTATTTTTCCGTTTCCTCGGAGAAATAGGCTCGCAGAGCCGCCATACGGCTCTTTGCCTCCCGACACCCCTGACAGTACAGCCGCTGAATGGCCTTTCCGTCCCGCTCGGTGCGAGAAAAATGCAAGGTACGGTCAGGGGCCAAAACAAACACCTTTCCCTCTCGCTCCAGTTGGAAGAGCCGTTCCCTCTCCGCATTGTACCGCCGATTGCGAGTCAAAAGCTGTTTGGCAAAACGAGGATAACGGCTGTAATAAACGGCCGCTGCATCGGTCAACGCATCTCTCTTTGTTTTGCGGTAGCTGCGCTCACGGGTCAAAATGACGATCACTCGGTCGCATCCGGCCGCCAAAGCCTCCTCAAAGGGAACCGACACCGCCACACCTCCGTCCATGTACCGCTCTCCCTCCAGCTCCACAGGACGGAACAGCAAAGGGAGGGAACAGGAAGCCTGCACCTTCTTCCACGAACGATCCGAGGCATCCAGAGGAAGATACTCGGCACAGCCCGTTTTCATGTTGGTCACGCAGGCCAAAACCTCTCCCCCAAAGCGGTCAAACGCCTTGTAATCAAAGGGACACAAGCGGTTTGGAATTTTGTCAAACACAAAACCGATGTTATAGTAGCTTCGGTTATCCTTGCGCAGAAGATGTTGCTTGCCCATATATCTGGGGTCAGCCAAAAAACGGCGGTTGATCTCATGATTCCGCCCTCTCTGCCCCGATGCAAAGGAAAGACCGCTTCCGATCCCCGCAGACGTCCCCACGATATGATCGACCGCAATCCCCTCCTTCAGCAATACGTCCAAGACTCCGTTGGAAAAGGATGCTCGGCTCGCACCGCCCTCCAAAACCAATCCTACTTTCATTCGTCGCCTCCGCTGTTCGGCTTTCGCCACTGGATTTCATCCTTATTATAACACAGCCTCCCCCCGCTTGCAAGAGAAGATTTGTGATGATCCTGTGTTTTTTTGTTGTCAAAACAGGGGGTTTTTTTCGACAAATGAAGAAATTCCCAAAAAAATGTTGACAACTCAACGATTCTGTAGTATGATATAATCGAAACGATGTGGGCAATCTGAGAAAGGAGGGATCAAAGCCTTGGACAAGGATCGGTTAGAAGACTTTAGTACGCTGATCGGATCAGCGACCAAAAGTCTGCAAAAAATCAAAAACAAGGGTATGTTCCCCTACGGATTGGCCAGCGCACACACCAATTGCATCCGCATCCTGTATCGGATGTCGGGCGGCGTAACACGAGCAGAGCTTGCCCGTCTGTGCGACGTAGACCGTGCGCAGATCACCCGTATCATCGCAGAGCTTGCGGAAAAACAGTACATTGATGCCCCCTCCGGCGAGAGAGGCAGCTACCGCAAAAAGATCAAGCTCACCCCCGAGGGTGTCCGCATCGCAGAAGAGATCAACGAGACCGTCCTGTATATCAACCGCTTTGTCAGCGGTGATATTCCGGAGGAACAGATCGGCATCTTTTATGCTACCTTCCGTCTCATCTGCGACCGTCTCAAGGAAGCGGAGGAGCGGTTGGATGCTCCCACAACCACATCGGCCCGTGATTTTCTGGGAATGTTAGACTCTCACACACAGTCAGATCCCAACCCATAAATAAACATAAGGATGGTATGATGTCATGAAGTTGACGGAAAAATTACCCTTTGGAAAGAAAAAAGAAGACAAGGTGATTGAAAAGCCTCGTTCGGTCAAAACCTATTATAAGCCCAAGACCAAGCGGCTTCACGTCCGTGTCAACGATGCTGCCGATCTGTATCGCATCATCGTACGCCACGGCGACCGCATTGCTTTTTCCTATTTTGGAGAAAGAAGACAGGTCAAGGAGATCACCTATCGGGATTACGGTAAGATGATCCTGCGTTTTGCCGCAGGTCTCTCCGCCTTGGGCTATGCAGGCAAACGGGTTGCTATCATCGGTGAAAACAGCATCTATTGGTCCTCTGCCTATTTGGGCACCCTGTCCTCCGGCAGTGTGGCAATCCCCATGGACCGTGAGTTGGAAATCAGCGTGATCGAGGCCTTTTTGGAAAGCGTCGATGCCGACGTCATCGTTTACTCCGCTTCCTTTAACGGAAAGTTTGCCAACGCACAAAAGAACCATAAGAGCCTTTCTCTCTTCGTTCCCGTGGCTCCCGATGCCAATGAGGTGGGAGAGAAGATCGTTCCCTTCTCCGACCTGTTGGCCAAGGGCAAGCAGGCCGTCAAGGACGGCTATGCCCTGCCCCCCGTCACCAATCGGGACGCTTTGGCAGAAATGCTCTTTACCTCCGGTACCACGGGCACCAGCAAGTGCGTGATGCTCAGCCAAAAGAATATCTTCTCTGTGGTCAACGCCGCTTTGGATGCCGTTGACTTTAACCCCGACGACGTGGTGGTTTCGGTTCTTCCCGTTCACCACACCTACGAGCTTGCCATCATGTTGGCCGAGCTGGATCTGGGTATCCACGTCTGTATCAAAGACTCTCTGACCCACGTACTCAAAAACTTCCAGCTTTTCAAGCCTACGGGTCTGGTGCTGGTTCCCCTCTTCGTCTATACTATGTATAAAAAGATCTGGTCCGAGGCCAAAAAGACGGGCAGAGATAAGATTCTGCGCTTGGGTCTGGGTGCCTCCAACGCCATGCGTACCGTGGGATTGGATAAGAGAAGTGCCATTTTTGCGGACGTGCAGAATGCCTTCGGCGGCAGATTGGAAAAGATCATCTGCGGCGGTGCGGCACTAAACCCCAAAATGATCGCCTTCTTTGAAAATATCGGCATCTCCATTTACGAGGGCTTCGGTATCACCGAGTGCGCACCTCTGACCTGCGTAACGCCTTACTATGCAAGACGTTACGGCTCTGTCGGCCCCGCTGTTAACTGCTGTCAGTGCCGGATTGAGCAAACAGGAGTCCACTCAAGCGGTTATCCCGAGGGCGAGCTTCAGATCAAGGGCGATAACGTGATGTTGGGTTACTATAACAATCCCGAGGCCAATCACGATGCCTTTACCATCGACGGCTGGTTCCGCACAGGCGATATGGCCTATATGGATGACGACGGCTACGTTTATATCACAGGCCGACTCAAGACCGTCATCGTACTGGAAAACGGAAAGAACATCTTCCCCGAGGAGATTGAGGAATATTTGGGCGATATCGACACCATCGCAGAGTGCGTGGTCGTCGGCCGTCAGAGCGGCTCCACCGTCAATCTGACCGCCATCATCTATCCCGATTTCACCAAATACCCCGACGGCACCTCCATGGAAACCATCAAGGCAAGCATTGAAAAGTCTATCCACAGTATGAACAAACGCCTGCCCTCCCATAAGCACGTGAAGCTGGTAGAGTTGAGACCTACCGAGTTTGAAAAGACGACGTCCAGAAAGATCAAGCGTCATTTGGTCAAATAAACCGCCGTCCGTGTTTTCCCAAGCACGGCTCTCCCAAAAGCGGTTTTGATGCCGCAATGATGCTTTGTGTTTGCAAACGAAAGGAACTACTACCTATGAATTCTTATGTAATCGTAACCGAGTCCTCCACCGACCTGACCGTTGCGGAGGCCGAAGAGCTTGGCGTTGTGATGCTGGATCTTTCCGTCGTCTTTGAGGGCAAGGAGCCCGTAGAAAACCGAGAGGTGGACATCAAGTCCTTCTACGAGCGGCTTCGTCAAAAGGAAACCATCACCACCGCTGCCATCAATATGGAACGCTTCTCTCAAGTCTTTTGCAACCTGTTGGCAGAGGGTAAGGACGTTCTCTACATGGGCTTCTCTTCCGCACTCAGCGGAACCTACGCCGCAGGACGGCTGGCCGCAGAGGAAGCCGCCGCTCAGTATCCCGGCCGCACCGTTTTGACTGTAGACACCAAATGTGCCTCTTTAGGCCAAGGTCTGTTGGTCTATCTGGCCGCTCAAAAGCAAAAGGCCGGATCAACCCTGGAGGAAACCTACGCCTACGTCAACGATGCGATCCCCCATCTTTGCCACCAATTCACCGTCAATGATCTGTTCTTCTTGAAGAGAGGCGGACGGGTCAGCACCGCAACCGCTGTCATCGGCACTATGTTGAGCATCAAGCCCGTCATGCATGTGGATGACGAGGGTCGGTTGGTCAAGGTGGGTACGGTAAGAGGCAGACGTGCCTCTGTGAATGCCCTGTTTGATAAGACCGCCAAGGGTGCGATTGCCCCCGCAGAGCAGGTCATGTATATCTGCCACGGCGACTGCATCGAGGATGCAGAGTATTTGGCAGGACGACTGCAAAAGGAGCTTGGTGTCAAGGAAGTCCGCATCGGCTACACCGGTGCTGTCATCGGGGCACATTCCGGTCCCGGCACCTTGGCCGTATTCTATCTCGGTACAGAGAGGTAATCTATGAAACTAAACGGACACCTGTTACATGAAATGTTCGTATCTGCGGCCAACGCCATGGATAACAACAAAATCAAGATCAACAATATGAACATCTTCCCCGTTCCGGACGGCGACACGGGTATCAATATGACCCTCACCGTGACGGCGGTCAAGAAGATCACCAAGCCCGCAGAGCATCTCGGCGTTTACGCCAAAGAGGCGTCCTACGGGATCCTGCGCTCTGCCAGAGGAAACTCGGGTGCCATTCTCTCCCTCTTCTTCCGAGGCGTTTATAAGACCTTCAAAGAGCATGAGGATGCGGATTGTGCCCTGTTGGCAAAGGCGTTTCGCAAAGGAACCGACGATGCTTACCGTGCGGTAATGAATCCCACCGAGGGCACTATTCTGACCGTCATGCGCAAGAGCGCCGAGGCCGCCGAGGAAGCTGTGGAGGACGGCCGCTTTGGGGAGGATATGACCGCCCTGTTCGGCTACGTAGTGGAGGCTGCGGAGGATGCATTGGCCAAGACCCCCGACCAGCTTCCCGTTCTCAAGGAGGTTGGCGTGGTGGATGCCGGCGGTTGCGGTTTTGTCACCATCCTCAACGGTATGTGGGCGGCTATGAAAAACGAGCCCGTTGCCCTGTTGGTAGAGCAGAGCGAGATGACCGAGGCCGATTTCTCCGAGTTTGATACCGACAGCATCACCTATCCCTACTGTACCGAGTGTATCACCGAAAAGAAGGAAGAATTTCAGGGCGAGGAACACGCCGAGGAGCTTCATTCCTTTGTTTGCAGCATCGGTGACAGCGTGGTCTTTGTAGAGGATGAGACCATCATCAAACTCCACGTGCACACCGAGCATCCCGGCCTGGTACTGGAAAAAGCAGGTGAATACGGAATGCTGACCATGGTGAAGATCGAAAATATGAGAATTCAGCACTCCAATCTGGTGGAGGACAGCAAGCCCGAGGTCAAAGTGGCTGCCCCCGAAAAGCAGTACGGCTTTGTGGCCATCTGCATGGGCGCAGGCATTACCGAGACCTTCCGTGATCTGGGTGCCGACCGTGTGATCCACGGAGGCCAGACCATGAATCCCTCCACGCAAAACATCATCGACGCTGTCAATATGACACCTGCCGAGATCGTTTACGTGCTCCCCAATAATAAGAATATTTATATGGTTGCCATGCAGGCCGCCAAGCTGATCAAGGACAGACAGGTGGTGGTCATGAACACCAAGAGCGTTCCCCAGGGACTTTCCGCCATGATTGCCTTTGACGGCGAGGCATCCCCCGAGGAGAACGAGGCGTTGATGAACGATGCCATCAGTCACGTAGTCAGTATGTCGGTGACCCATGCGGTCAGAAGCACCACCATCGAGGGCGAAAAGATCGCCGACGGACAGATGCTTGGACTGAAGGACGGCAACATCGAGTGCGTGGCAGACAGCTCTGCCGATTGCATCCGCAAGCTGGCCGATTCCATGGCCGATGCCTCCTTTATCACCCTGTTCTACGGTGAGGACGTCACCGAGGAAGAGGCCATGAAAACCGAGGCCATCATCCGCGAGCATTCCGCCGATGCGGAACTGACCGTGATCGCAGGCGGCCAACCCCTCTACGATTATATCATTTCGGTTGAATAACCCAAACCCACACAGCCCCGACGGCACAAAAATGCCGTCGGGGCTGTTGCTCTGTTGGGACACCCCTTGGGGGCTGGCCCCCGGGGATTCCGCTCTTGTTTAGGCGGCAGCTTCGGTTCCGTCGGTCTGCTCCAACCGCACAAGCATTTCATCCACCGCCGATTGCACCACGGTGTCATCATCCGAGAAGAGCCGTGCCAAAAATGCCGTGCGGGGATTGGTCAAAAAGTCTTGATACGCCGCAGGATGAGCAGCCTCATCCATCACAAACGCAGGTCGAATCGTTACGGTATACGCTCCCAACAGGAAGATCGCTTCCCGTTTGACCCCTTCCTCTACGGTGTAAAGAATCTCAAAGCCCGAAAAATCCCGTTTGATCTGATCTTCTCCCACATCGGGCAAGGCTTCCGCTTTCACGGAAGAATCCCCCTCTCTCAAGGTAAACACTTGCAGGTAGAGTGTATCCAAGCGGTATAAGAAAACATGCCCGTTTTTGGTATCGTGATCGGAAAAACCGATATATTTGGATTCAAATAAGCTCTCATCCAGCGAGAAAATGCGGCTGACCGATACATACGGGTAATTGGCAATGATTCCGGCAGGCGAGTCGGGGCTCATCCCATTGAATGGAATCGGTTTTTTGGAATAATCCGCCTCGTTTTGAGATTTTGTGGTCAAATAGGTCTCCATATCCTCAATGGTGGCAAATTTGTAAAAAATCGGGCAGTATGGCGTATCGAACGGAGTCGTCGTCTCTGCGGCCGTCGTCTCTGCCCCCGTTCCGTAACAAGCTGTCAAAGAAAACATCAGCAAAAACACAAGGAAAAAAGATATTTTTCTCATGATGGTACTCCTTTCTCGTCCATTGCGTGCAAAGACCCTGATATCCAACCATTTGCCCATGAAGTAACCACCTCATGCCGCAAAGGTTATGTTTGCTTCACGCTTTGTTTCCCTCGCTTGGTTCCCAAGAAGAAGGACACAGCCACAGCGGCGGTAAACAGCACGGTCAAAGAAATGCCCCAAATCCATGGAGAAACGGGATTTTTGGCAGACGTCCCCAACGGAGGCTCCGTTGTCTCGCCTTCATCATTCGATGCTGCCGCATTGATCGCCCACACAGGAGTCTCTACAGGTTCAGTCTTTTTGCCACCCCACGTATAAAGATCGGAAGTTTTCGGCGTGTGCTGTCTCCAATCATCGCTGCTCTCCAGTTGTGCTCGCATTTCCTCCCAATGGTAAAAGCGAAGTTCAGCACCGGTCATCAACCCCTGAAAGCAGATCCACGAGCGAACGGTTGTATGAACGATCTCTGCCGACGGATCCGAGATGCTTTCTAAATACGCCGCCTCATATTCATTTCTCCGCTGGCAAATGATGCGGTTGTAATCCGCAAAAGGAAACAGAAACATCTGATGGAGGGCATAGGCGTTAGTCGTTTCCAAACACAAGATGAAATCGCCCCAATCGGTCACGTAATAGATCATCAAACACCCCTCGGAGGTCAAGCTGTCGCTATATAAGGCATAAACCTCGTGCAGCTCCATTTTCTCCAAGGCTTTGCCGAAAATATACTCCGGCTCGTAGGCATAACGGTAAAACTCGCCCAAATCCAACAGAGGATCGTCCAAATATCCGTCCGGCTCCATGGAATCATGCAGATGATCGTT